>CAZTZY010000061.1:0-20166 GCA_964617765.1 uncultured Spongiibacteraceae bacterium | reverse complement strand
TGGGTGGAATGGGTGGCATGGGTGGAATGGGCGGCATGATGTAAGCCGGTTTTCCTCCATGGATAGTTGAAACCCCTCTTTTGAGGGGTTTTTTTTGCCTGAATGGTAAGAGAATGGTCGCAGGTTTTTGGTTGGCCTGTGTTATGGTTTATCATTCTGTTTCAGTCATGGGTTTTGTTGAGGAATAAGTCAATGCAAAAAGTAAGCTGGTTGTTGGGGTTGTTGCTGGTCAGTACATTAACGTTTGCCAAGCCAGTCGTGCAAACTCCCCATGAAAAGATTTCGGGAGTGACTGATCAAGTCGTAAAGCTGATTGAAGAGGCAAAAACCTATGTTGATAAAGATCCGCAGCGGTTTTATGCGGAGGTTGAAAAGATTCTTGACCCTATGGTCGATTTTCCCAGTTTTACAAGAGGTGTGATGGGGTCGTTCGGTACAAAAAATTATTACCAATCACTCAAAACGCCCGCTGAACGAGAGGCTTACAAGAAAAATTATGACCGTTTTGTAAAAACCTTCAAGCAGGGTTTGATTAATACCTATGGTAAAGGTCTATTGGCCTTCAATGGTGAGAAAATTGAAATAACCCCGCCTACAGCTGAAGATAAGCAACGTGTTGCGAAAGGCGATTACGTAGACGTGATACAAACCATTCATGGCAAAGATGCAAAATATCAGGTGATATACAAGATGCGTCCAGATAAGAATGGCGAATGGTTGTTACGCAATGTAACCATTGAAACAATTAATGTCGGTTTGCTTTATCGGAACCAGTTCGCGGAATCGATGACTAAATATAAAAATAATTTTGGTTTGGTGGTTGATAATTGGACAGTAGAAGCAAAAACGGCTGAAGATGCCAAAAAAGTAACATCAGCGGCCAAGAAATAGTCAGGTCAAATCTGCGAGAACGGGGGGATATTTTAGTCGGCTTTTGTTATTATTCGGCCTTTTATACCTTCTGGATAAAACCCATGCAGAATGATGAAATTCAGTCTTTGTTAGCTGCCCGATTTACTGATGCTTATATTGAAGTGAGTGGTGATGGCTATCACCATGATGTATTGATAGTCAGTGAAGCCTTTGCCGGATTGATGCCGGTAAAAAAGCAGCAGCTCGTTTATGCCGTTCTTAACGATAAAATAATTGACGGCAGTTTACACGCTATCAACATGAAGCTGTTTACTCCGGAACAATGGGCTAAAAGAAACGCCTGATCACTCTTCAACATTAAAGAAACTACACATGGAAAAATTGCTTATTCAGGGTGGAGGTGCTTTAAATGGCACTATTCGCATCTCAGGCTCTAAAAATTCTGCTTTACCGATTCTGGCAGCTACTTTATTGAGTGATGAACCTGTCAAAATCACCAATCTTCCGCATCTGCATGATATTACCACCATGATTGAATTGTTAGGTGCCATGGGTGTTGATGTGGTTGTCGATGCCAAGCTGGGTATTGAGGCAAATGCCGGAACCATTAATTCATATACAGCTCCGTATGACCTGGTGAAAACCATGCGTGCTTCGATTTTAGTATTGGGTCCGTTATTGGCGCATTATGGTGAGGCGCATGTGTCTTTCCCGGGTGGTTGTGCCATTGGCAGTCGTCCTGTGGATCTGCACTTGCGTGCGCTTGAGGCGATGGGTGCCAAAATAGAAATAGCCGATGGTTATATTCATGCCACCAGTGATGGTCGCTTAAAGGGTGCGCATATATTGTTTGATATGGTGACTGTAGGTGGAACCGAGAATGCCGTTATGGCGGCTGCGCTGGCTGATGGTACAACCATTATAGAGAATGCTGCACGCGAGCCTGAAATTGTTGATCTTTGCCGTTGCCTGATGGCCATGGGGGCAAGTATTGAGGGTATCGGGACAGCAACATTGACTATTCATGGTGTGGAAAAACTCCACGGCGCTGAATATCGTGTGATGCCTGATCGTATTGAAACCGGCACTTATCTGGTGGCTGCTGCTGCGACTCGAGGCAAGATTCTGGTTAAGGATACTGATCCCCATTCTTTAGAGGCAGTGTTAGTGAAGTTGGAAGAAGCTGGAGCAAAAATTGAGGTAGGTGAAGACTGGATTAGCCTGGATATGCAAGGCAAACGTCCAAAAGCCGTGAATATTCGTACTGCCCCTTATCCTGCTTTCCCTACTGATATGCAGGCGCAATTCACTGCGATGAATACAGTGGCTGATGGTGTATCAAAAGTGGTAGAAACCATATTTGAAAATCGTATGATCCAGGCGCATGAAATGAGCCGCATGGGTGCAAAAATTTCTGTGGAAGGCAATACCGTTATAATTGAAGGCATTGAGCGCTTAAAGGCCGCGCCAGTCATGGCGAGTGATTTACGGGCTTCTGCCAGTCTGGTGATAGCCGGTTTGGTGGCTGATGGCGCAACCCTGGTTGATCGTATCTACCATATTGATCGTGGTTATGAGTGTATAGAAGAAAAGTTTAAATTATTGGGCGCCGATATTCGTCGAGTGCCCGGTTGAAGAGTGAAATAAAAATGTCCCAAGTGCAATTGACCATCGCGTTAACCAAAGGCCGAATTCTGCAAGAAACCTTACCATTGTTGGCGGCTGCCAATATCCATCCTTTGGATAATATCGAGAAAAGCCGCAAGCTATTGTTTGAAACCAATCAGCCTAACGTCCGTTTACTGGTTTTGCGGGGTTCCGATGTGACTACCTATGTGCGTTATGGTACAGCAGATCTGGGTGTTGCCGGAAAAGATATGCTCATGGAATATGGGCGTGAATCTGCAGAGGAATGTGGTGACCAGGGTATTTATGAATTGCTGGATTTGGGTATAGCGCGTTGCAAGTTAATGACCGCGGGCAAGGTTAACCAGGCGCCGATACGTGATCGCCGTATCAAGGTGGCAACCAAATTTGTGAATGTTGCCAAAGCCTATTATGCCGAAAAAGGCGTGCAGGCAGATATGATAAAACTGTATGGTGCGATGGAGCTCGCACCTATTATGGGTCTGGCTGATGAAATAGTCGATATTGTGGATACCGGTAATACCTTGAAGGCTAACGGTTTAACACCATGGGATGAAATTGCCGATATCAGTTCACGTTTGATTGTGAATAAAGCCTCCATGAAAATGAAACATGCGACCATTAAGGCGTTGGTTGATTCTATTGCTGCTGCGGTAAAGTGATATGGCATTGATTCGGCGTTTAAACAGTGATGCAGTGGATTTTGACCAGGCTCTTGGCAGTTTACTGGCTTGGGATGAGGCTTCGGATGCCAAAATAGTTGCCCAGGTTGAGGTGATCCTGGCTGAGGTGAGAGCACAGGGCGATGCAGCTGTGATTGAGTACACAAAACGTTTTGATCGCCTTGCTGTTAATGATATTTCCGAATTAAAAGTTTCAGCGCAGCGCATTGAGGCTGCATTTAAACGCATTACAAACGAGCAATTGCAGGCGTTAGAACAGGCAGCAGCCCGTATTCGTTCCTATCACGAACATCAAAAGCAGGCCTCGTGGCAATATACTGAAGCAGATGGCACTGTGTTGGGCCAAAAAATTACGGCAATGGAAAAGGTCGGAATTTATGTGCCCGGAGGTAAGGCTTCATATCCTTCGTCGGTGTTGATGAATGCGATTCCGGCTAAAGTTGCCGGTGTAAAACAGATAACCATGGTTGTGCCTTCGCCTGATGGCGAGCTGAATGACATGGTGCTGGCAGCTGCGAAAATTGCCGGTGTTGATGAGATCTATACGATTGGTGGCGCGCAGGCCATTGCGGCTTTAGCCTACGGTACGCAAACGATAGCCAGGGTCGATAAAATTGTTGGCCCGGGTAATATTTATGTTGCCACGGCAAAGCGCTTGGTTTTTGGTGTCGTCGGTCTGGATATGATTGCCGGGCCTTCCGAGATTCTGGTTATTTGTGATGGAAAAACTGATCCTGACTGGATTGCCATGGATCTGTTTTCTCAGGCGGAGCATGATGAGAATGCACAGTCGATATTGATTTCCGATGATAAGGCTTTTATTGATGCAGTTGAGTGCGCTATAGAGAAATTGTTACCACTTATGCAGCGAAAATCCATTATCGAGCAATCCCTTAGGAATCGAGGTGCCTTGATTGCGGTAGCCAATATTGATGAAGCTATCGCAATAAGTAACAGGATTGCACCAGAGCATCTGGAGTTGTCTGTTGATAATCCTGAAGCATTGCTTGATAAAGTTATTCATGCCGGTGCTGTATTTATGGGTAGATATACACCCGAAGCATTGGGAGACTATTGTGCAGGCCCAAATCATGTATTGCCGACTTCAGGTACCGCACGTTTTTCTTCGCCGCTAGGTGTGTATGATTTTCAAAAGCGCAGTTCGATCATTAATTGTTCATCTGCTGGCTCTAAGGTGTTAGGTAAGGTGGCTTCGGTATTGGCTCGTGGCGAATCGCTTGAAGCACATGCCCGTTCAGCTGAATTTCGGGTTAATCATAATGAGTAATCTCGACAATACGATACAGCGATTATTAACACCTGTTGTTCAAGCCATGCAGCCTTACCATGTTGCACCTTCGGCAGGCATGTTGAAGCTTGATGCAATGGAGAACCCATATACCTGGGATGATGCATTAAAGTCACAATGGCTGGAATTAGTTAGAAACGCTGAAATCAATCGTTATCCCAGTGCCTCCGCCGATAATTTGCGCAATAAAATTATCGAAGTGATGAGCATTCCAGCTGGCCTGGATGTCATGTTAGGTAATGGTTCTGATGAAATTATCCAGATATTAACTATGGCGTTGAATATTGAAGGCTCTTCAATGTTTTCAATTGAGCCAAGTTTCGTTATGTATAAGGTGATTGCCGATACCGTGGCGATGGATTTCCATAGTGTACGCTTAAATGATGATTTCACTTTAAATTTGCCCGATACAATAGCGGCCATCAGGCTCCATCAGCCAAACCTGTTGTTTTTTGCAGTGCCCAATAATCCCACGGGCAATAGTTTTTCTGCGGAAGAACTGGTTGAGATTATTGAGGCAAGCAATGGATTGGTGGTGATTGATGAGGCCTATATTGCTTTCACTGAAGGAAATATGTTAGATCTTGCGTCGAATTACGATAATGTCGTTATTATGCGTACTTTGTCAAAAGTCGGTTTGGCTGGCTTGCGACTGGGTATGTTAATTGGCAAGCGAGCATGGATTGAGCAATTCAACAAGATTCGTCTGCCTTATAATATTAATATATTAACTCAAGTGACCGCGCTTTTTGCATTGCAGCATTATGATGTATTGCAAATCCAGGCTGAATTGATCAAGACGCAAAGGGCTATCCTTGCGCAGCAATTACAAGTGTTAGAAGGCATTGAAATTTTCCCTAGTCAGGCCAACTTTTTACTAATAAGAACAGACAAAGATGCTAAAACCATCTGCGAAAAGCTAAAGCAGCTGGGTGTTTTAGTTAAATGTTTGGCGGGTGGTCACCCAATGTTAAAGCAATGTCTTCGCATTACTGTGAGTACTGATCAGGAAAATGCTTTATTCCTTAAGGCTTTCAAACAGTCGATTTTATAACGAAGGGCGCACGCCCACGATTAAGGAAATTGTCAGGGTTTGATTATCCCTGATGATTTCAATATCTATATTTTTCCCCGGCTCAATATTGGCAACTTCCAGTAAACCTTCCTGGCCATTTTTGATGGGCTTTTTATCGATACTGATAATAATATCTCCAGGAGCTAAGCCTGCCCGTTCAGCAGGGCCATTATTGTGTGTATTGGTAATGATAACCCCTGAGGTTTGCTGTAGATTTAATTGACTTGCTAATGTAGGAGTTAATTGGGTAACTTCAAGTCCAAGCCATCCCCTGACAACTTGACCATGGCGAATAATATCGGTCATGACCTTGGTGGCTATATCTATTGGTATGGCGAGTCCTATACCTTGCGATCCACCTGTTTGTGAGTAAATGGCTGAGTTGATCCCAATGAGTTCTCCGTTACTATTCACTAGTGCACCACCAGAACTGCCAATATTGATTGCGGCGTCTGTTTGTATGAAATTTTCATAGGTATTGATGTTCAGGCCATATCGACCCATCGCAGAAATAATGCCGGAAGTTACCGTTTGTCCAAAGCCATAAGGATTGCCAATAGCCAGAACAGGATCACCGGTACGCATATCATTCAGGTCGCCAATATCTACGGGAACCAAATTATTGATTTGAACTTTTAAAACAGCGAGATCTGTTTCTTTATCTATACCCGTTATGCTGGCAAGAGTTTCCCTTCCATCATAAGTAAGAATAAGAATTTCCTGGGCATTTTTGATGACATGATAGTTAGTCAGGATGAATCCGTGCTGATTAATAATGACGCCTGATCCTAAACTGAGCTCGCGTTTTTGTTGATAGCGTTTTTGTCGTTGGTTGGAAAAATAGTCGGGTAACCCTTCATTGGTGGTTATGCTGGGAATTTGGGTGATTTTTGTAGTGTAGATATTTACAACCGATGGAGCGGCTTTGTTGGCAGCATCAGCAAGTGAGTGTTGGGATTGGTTTTGCATAAGTAAGACGCCTGTAAAGGCGACTAGAGCCCCGAAAACCAGTCCTAAAAGAATTGAGTGAATAAATTTCATGGTTTTTTAATATATATTTTGATAATAGCGATACTTGGTTGATTATAATCGTATATAAAATAAAACTAAGGAAGACTTTTATGGCAATTTCTTTGCAAGAACTGGTTACCTATACCAATAAATTGTTGGATATCGATGCTTTTTCAGATTATTGTCCTAACGGATTACAAGTGGAGGGAGGCCTTTCAGTATCTAGAATTGTAACTGGCGTAACAGCATCCGCAGCATTGATTGATAAGGCGATTGAATTAAATGCCGATGCCTTAATTGTTCATCATGGTTATTTTTGGAAGGGTGAAGATCCTTCCATTGTTGGAATGAAAGCAAATCGTATAAAGAAGTTGATGATAAACGATATCAGTTTGTTGGCATATCATTTGCCTTTGGATGCGCATCATGAATTAGGCAATAACGCACAATTGGCGAAGATGTTAGATTTCAGTGTTGTCAAAGGCTTGGATGATAGTCCTAGGCCGATAGGATTGGTTGGGGAGTTAAAGGCAGTAATGACGGCAGCAGAGTTAATTGATCATATTGCGGTAAAACTAAATAAAAAGGCATTATTAATTGGAGAGGGAACTAAAAATATTCGTTCAGTTGCATGGTGTACTGGAGCTGCACAGTCCTATATCGATAAGGCAATTATAAGAGGTGTTGACTGTTTTATAACTGGTGAGATATCAGAGCAAACAGTACATATAGCTCGAGAAATGGATATTTGTTTTATTTCGGCAGGTCATCATGCGACAGAGCGATATGGCGTGAAAGCTCTAGGGGAGCATTTAGCAAATCATTTAGGTGTGTATTGCGAATTTGTCGATATAGATAATCCGGTTTAGGCAAATGAGATCCATCAAGATACTTTGGAAGAATTTCCCTGTTCTATGCGAACCTTTTCCAATCCATATTCTTCATTTAAAGTGCCACGATCATAAGGTGTTGTGCGAGGTGCATAATCTAAAGGTGGATTAATATTGCCTGAATCCATGGAGTTGCTAGAAAAGGAAGGATCCATAATAGGTATAGGTTGAATAATGGGAGTTACCGTATTTTGGGCGCACAGATTCTCCGCTCCTTTTGCCAAATGATTGTGAAGGGTAGAGTAACTATCAGATAGTTGTTTCAGCAGGCGAGATGTATCAACAAAATGTTGAGTAACACCAAGTTGGTAGTTTTTAAATTCATCTTGTTGTTCATGCAGGTGCTTTATAATGTTTCTGGCCTTTTTTTGTTCTGGTGAAAATTTCATGAACAAAAAGGCACCTACAATGGCGCCAATGAGGAAAAAAAATAATCCTGTAAGCATAATATCTGATAGTCCACGTAAAAGTTCTGAATAAATATCTTCATAGAGATTATAGCCTCCTAATTCATAGTAAAAAGTATTTTTTGTAGATTAAGGTTACTTAATTGCGAAAAAAATTTTCTGATAGTAAAGTTCGGGCGATTTTACTCATGTCTGCATGTTTGATGAAATGACCCCACTTGAGCGTTACCAGCAAGATTTGCTCCGTCCTGATTTTCAGCACGATGCCGCGCAGAGATTTGCTATCGAAAAGTTACAGTTTCTCTTTGAATCGTTAATCAAGAAACAGCAGCAATCAATAGGGCAAAAGGATCTTATTTTTAAACTTAAAACAATTTTGAGTGGTCATTCAGGGCAGGAGCCCATCAAAGGTTTGTACTTATGGGGTGGTGTAGGTCGTGGAAAAACCTATTTAATGGATATATTTTATGATTGTTTGCCGTTTGAAAATAAAATGAGGTCTCATTTTCACCGGTTTATGCAATATATCCACGCTGAGCTTAGGCTTCTTGAGGGAAATAAAAACCCATTGGATATGGTGGCATCCAAAATTGCAAAACAGGCTAGCATTATTTGTTTCGATGAGTTTTTTGTTTCCGATATCACGGATGCCATGATATTGGGTGGTCTTTTTGAAAGGCTTTTCGATTTGGGAGTTACATTAGTTGCCACATCTAATATTGTTCCGGACGAATTGTATAAAAATGGTTTGCAGAGACAGCGATTTTTGCCTGCAATTGTACAATTAAAAAAACATTGTGAAGTTTTAAACATTGATGGTGGTGTGGATTATCGGTTGCGCGCACTTGAACAGGCTGATCTTTACTATTTTCCATTAGGCGCTGCTGCCGATGCGAGCTTAATGAAAAGCCTTCTGAGTTTGGCGCCAGATGAGTTATGTGAAAATGTCATTGTGGAGGTTAACTATCGGCAACTACATTCCCGTTTTGAGGCGGATGATGTAGTCTGGTTTGATTTTAAAGAGCTCTGTGATGGTCCGCGCAGCCAAAATGATTACATTGAGTTGGCGCGAATTTATCATGCCGTGATAGTAAGTAATGTGCCCTGTCTGGATGCGTCCAGAGAAGATCAGGCCAGGCGCTTTATTAATATGATTGATGAGTTTTATGATAGAAATGTAAAGTTGGTTCTTTCTGCAGAGAAATCGATTGCTGATCTGTATATTGGAACCAAGTTAAAATTTGAATTTGAACGTACCCAAAGTCGCTTGCTAGAGATGCAATCCCATAGTTACCTCTCAGCAGAGCATAGGCCCTAGTGCCATGTATATTCGGGAATTACTGATCGAGTTGAAAAATACATAAATTCGACTTGAACTGTGAATATACTTCCTTTAGTATTCGCGTCCTTGTTGTGAGTGCGCTCTTTATTTTTAGGCAGAACAGATATGAAAACTTACAGTGCAAAACCCAATGCTGTAAAGCAGGACTGGTACATTGTTGACGCGGAAGGGAAAACTTTAGGTCGTTTAGCGGCAGAACTTGCCCATCGCCTGCGTGGCAAACATAAGCCAGAATATACCCCGCATGTTGATACCGGTGATTTTATTGTTGTTGTAAATGCAGAGAAAGTAGCTGTAACTGGCAATAAGGCATCAGATAAAATGTATCATCATTACACAGGTTATGTGGGCAATTTGAAGTCAATTTCTTTTGAAAAATTGATTGATAAGGCTCCAGAGCGTGTAATTGAGACCGCAGTGAAGGGTATGCTCCCTAAAAACCCGCTGGGTCGTCAGATGTTTTCCAAGTTGAAAGTCTATGCTGGTACTTCCCATCCGCATGCTGCTCAACAACCTAAAGAATTACAGATTTAACGGAAGCTAACTCTATGTCTAGCACACAATATTATGGTACCGGTCGTCGCAAGACATCAACCGCAAGAGTTTTTATCAAGTCAGGTAAAGGCGATATCACTATCAATGATCGTACACTGGATCAATATTTTGGTCGTGAAGTGGCGCGCATGATTGTGCGTCAACCTTTGGATGTTATTGATATGAACGGCAAATTTGATATCAATGTAACTGTTTCTGGTGGTGGAAGTTTTGGCCAGGCTGGTGCAATTCGTCATGGTTTGACGCGTGCATTGATGGAATATGATGAAACTCTCCGTAGTCCATTGCGCAAGGCCGGTTATGTAACACGCGATGCTCGTGGAGTAGAGCGTAAGAAAGTTGGTTTGCGCAAAGCGCGCAAGAAACCACAATTTTCAAAACGTTAATTGCTTCATTGTTGGAGAAAAGCCCAAGTTCAACTTGGGCTTTTTTTTTGGGAAATCATGTCGAAGAGTTGTTTTTGCTGCTTTTTAATAAGTTGATTTCCCTTGTAAAAAAAAGGGTTTTTCTTTACTATTTGCGGCGTTTTTTTGGGTATTTAAGTCAAGCCGATTCTTGAATGGGCGGCAGACAGGAGACTACTTAATGAGTGATGATCGAGTGAATGTTTCGCGTCGACGTTTTTTGGCCGCATCAACTGCGGCAGTAGGCGCAGCGGGTGCAGTGGGTGTTGCAGTACCCTTTATCGGTTCTTGGCAGCCGAGCGCAAAAGCTAAGGCCGCAGGTGCGCCAGTAAAGCAAGATATCAGTAAAATACAGCCGGGGGAGATGATTACGGTTGAGTGGCGTGGTATGCCAGTTTATATCGTTCGCCGGACGCCGGAAGCTCTTCAGTTAATTGAGCAAGGTAATGACAATGTCCGTGATCCTGAATCAAATGAGTCTAAGCAGCCTGCCTACGCCAAGAATACGCATCGCTCACACCCTGACCATGATGAATATCTCATCCTCGTCGGATTGTGTACACATCTTGGTTGTGCCCCTAAAAATAGTTTTCAGCCCAAAGTTGATCCTTCAACGGGTGCGCATGATGAAGGTTGGCTCGGTGGTTTTTTCTGTCCTTGCCACGGCTCCAAGTTTGATTTGTCTGGACGTGTATTAAAAGGCGTACCAGCTCCTATTAATTTGGAAGTTCCACCTTTTAGATTTGAATCTGATACCTTGGTTATCATTGGTGAAGATGGAGGAGCGGCATAATGAATAAATTGATTGCTTTTCGTGATTGGGTTGATGCTCGCCTGCCTATTATGCGTGCCTGGAATACGCATATGGGTCAATACTATGCGCCCAAGAATTTTAATTTTTGGTATTTTTTCGGGGTAATGTCCCTGTTGGTATTGGTTAATCAATTGTTAACTGGAATCTGGTTAACCATGATGTTTGTGCCTACTGCAGACGCGGCATTTGCATCAGTTGAATATATTATGCGTGATGTGGATTATGGGTGGATTATTCGCTATATGCACTCAACAGGGGCATCTGCGTTTTTCATTGTTGTGTACTTGCATATGTTTCGTGCACTTTTATATGGCTCATATAAAAAGCCACGCGAGTTGGTGTGGGTTTTTGGAATGCTTATATTCTTTGCATTAATGGCGGAAGCATTTTTGGGTTACATATTGCCTTGGGGGCAAATGTCTTATTGGGGTGCTCAGGTTATTGTTTCTTTGTTTGGGGCGATCCCTGTTGTTGGTGATACATTAATCGAATGGATACGGGGAGATTACCTGATATCAGGTGTTACGCTAAATCGCTTTTTTGCACTTCATGTTGTTGCTGTCCCTATCATTATACTTGCTTTGGTTGTACTGCATTTATTGGCGCTTCACGAAGTTGGTTCTAATAATCCTGATGGCGTAGAAATTAAAAAGAATAAAGATAAAAATGGTATCCCGTTGGATGGTGTTGCTTTTCATCCATATTATACAGTGCATGATATTGTTGGCGTTGTTGTGTTTTTAATGATTTTTTGCGCCATTACTTTTATTTTCCCTGAAATGGGAGGATATTTTTTGGAGCATGCCAATTTTGAGCAAGCTAACCCTCTGAAAACACCTGCTCATATTGCACCTGTTTGGTATTTTACGCCTTTTTATTCAATTTTGAGGGCTGTGCCAGATAAGTTGTTTGGTTTTATTGCCTTCGGAAGTTCAGTGGCAATATTATTTGTTTTGCCATGGTTAGATCGTAGCCCAGTTAAATCCATTCGCTATAAAGGTAAATTCAGTATATTTGCACTTTTTATGTTTTCTGCCTCATTTTTGATTTTGGGTGTCTTGGGTGTTAAGGCTCCAACTCCATCGAGAACGCTTTTAGCGCAGATTTGTTCAATAATTTATTTTGCCTATTTTATTACGATGCCATTCTGGAGTAAGTGGGAAGCCACTAAGCCAGAGCCTGATCGTGTAACAATGAATGGTGGTTTCGGAATTAAAGGGACCTTGCTTGGTATTTTAATTGTTGCATTGTTGACAGTTATTCCATTAAAGGCAGTCGGTTCTGAGGCAAACTTTGAGTGTGGTACCATTCCTTGTGAAGAATTTGAGCCTAATTTAAAAGATAAAGCCGTTCTGCAAAGTGGTGCCAAAACATTTATCAACTATTGTATGGGATGTCATGGTATGCAGTATATGCGCTATGAGCGCCTAGCAAATGACCTTGAAATTCCAGTTGAATTGGCTCAAACACACTTTATTTTCGATGACACGAAAATAGGCGATCTAATGAGTGCTTCAGTTCCTGCTCCAGTTATCAAAAAATGGTTTGGTGGTGCTGCGCCGCCAGATTTGACGTTGGTTGCCCGTGCTCGAGGAGATGCTTGGCTTTATACCTATTTGAAGTCATTCTATCAAGATGGCAAACGTCCTTATGGATACAATAACCTTGTTTTTAAAGATGTGGGGATGCCTAACGTTCTTGCTAATATTCAAGGTGAGCAATTATGCAAGCCCGCATTTGCTGTTGCTGCAAATGGAGGCGTTAAACGCGATCCAATCTCAAATGAAAATATAGAAGATGAGCATAGTCCTTGCGGGCGGACTGTTCATGTAGAGGGCACTGGAAAACTTAACGAAGAAGAATTCGATAAAATGATAGGGGAATTGGTAAGTTTTATGGTTTATGCTGCTGAGCCAGCACGTTTACATGATAGAACCTTTTTAGGTATTGATTTTAATCAGCGTGAGGCAATAGGCGCATATTGCTTATTATTTTTATCAATATTTCTAGTCTTTGCTTTATTATTGAATCGTGAATATTGGAAAGATGTACATTAAAAATAGAAACTAGATTTAAAAGTGGCCTGAAGAAAAGGCCATTTTTATATTATGAGATCGGGATGCAATTGTTCCAATGAAAGGTTTAGTAACTGAGGAAAATGTAATGGGCGTAGTATCTAAAAGATCATCAATGACTTTCTTTTCGGACAGTCAGAGTCATTATAGCCATCGAGTGAGAATTGTTCTTGCAGAAAAAGGTGTTACATTTGATGTTGTAGAATGTATTGGAGAGAATAAACCGGAAGATCTTGCGCAAATTAATCCATACAATAGCCTACCTACTTTAGTGGATCGTGATTTGGTTTTGTATGAATCAAAAATTATGATGGAATATCTTGATGAGAGATTTCCCCATCCTCCATTGCTACCCGTATATCCTGTAGCACGTGGAGAGAGTCGTTTATTTATTTATCGGATTGAAAGAGATTGGTCAGTATTGGTTGATAAAATCCAGTCCAGTGAGAATAAAAAGGAAGTAGAAGCTGCGCGAAAAGAGCTTAAAGAAGGACTGATATCAATAGCTCCAATATTTGCTAATAAGCCATTTTTTATGAGTGATGAATTCACACTTGTTGATTGTTGCCTAGGACCAATCTTATGGCGTTTATCCGTGCTCGGCATTGAAATCCCTAAAAACAAACAAACAAAATCCCTCTATGAATATATGGAACGTTTATTCACTCGTCCATCATTTAAAGAAAGTCTATCTGATCATGAGCAGGATATGGCATTACAGCAGGCAAGCGCATAATTTTGCATGACACCCACCAGACCATATTTTTTACGTGCAATCTATGAGTGGATAGTCGATAACGACTGCACGCCTTATATGGCTGTTAATGCAACAAAAGCTTCTGTACAAGTTCCATCAGAGCATGTGGTCGATGGTAAAATTATTCTTAATCTAGCCCCTGGTGCAATCGCCAATTTACATATATCTAACGATTCTGTTAAATTTAGTGCAAGATTTTCAGGAATTGCAAGAAGCATATTTGTGCCAATGAGCGCTATTCTGGGAGTTTATGCAAAAGAAAATGGACAGGGCATGGCATTTCCAGTGGATGAATATGATGCTGAAATGAATCCTGAGCCTTCACCTGAACCACCAAGGCCCGCTGGTAAGCCTACATTAAAGGTTGTTAAATAGTTACTTTCTAAAATATAGGTATTAGATTTATCTGTTTTGGCGTTCCAAATCTAGTCTATATATTCGAAAACTTTAACAATTTTTTTAATGCCTGAAGTCTTTTTAGTGGCACTTACTGCACGAGAAGCTTCATCTTGTGTTAATAATCCCATTAAATAAACCGTTCCATTTTCAACTAACACTTCTATTCTGCCAGATGCAACATTGTCCGTGCCAATAAAGCGACCTTTGACTTTAGTGATTAACAGGTTGTCATTGCTTCTGGTTAGAATTGATGTATTTGGCCCGACTTCGAGTTCATTATGTACGCGTTTTACATTGCGAATTTTTTCGGCAATGCCAGAAATAAGTTGTTTGTCGTTGGCAGTTGGAACCTGACCAACAATTAACATAATTTGATTAAATGATTTTACCTCAACATGAGCGTCAGCTAAAGCAGCGTTCGCTCGTTTGATATTTATTAGTGCTTTTGATTCGATGGCATTATCTTCTACAGCAGAGCCAAATGTCCGTTCACCATAATTTTCTTTAATCGGTCCTTCAGTAGTTGCAGCCATAAAAGGAGTGCAGCTTGTTAAGGACATACAAAAAATAACGGAATATACATATGTATTTTTCATGATTGAATGGTACCGAAAAGTTGTTGTTCAATGAGTTGGGTAATTACAAGTGTAATTAGGAAATGAGTTGCTAAAATCTGTTGAGTTGATTCTGATTGAACTGTAATAACAACATCCAAAGGTGAGGCATTTAAAGCAAGTTCTTTATGTTTGGTTGATAGTAACATAACAACGGGCATTTTTTTTTCATGGGCAATATTTGCGGCATTAATAAGAGAGATTTCATTACCAGAGGAAGAGATAATAAACAAAATATCGTCTTTATTGCCAAGTGCTTGTAAGGTTTTCATATAAATTTCATCTGGGCAATGATTATCAATCATAGAAACTATACTGCTGGTATTTGCACCTAAAAATAACACAGGTAGACTCGGTCTTTGGATGCCTATACTGGTTTGCATATTGTGACAGAATTGTATTCCTGAGCCATAGTTGTCACCTGAAGTACAACAAAAAATTTTATTATCAGCTAATAATGCTTCGGTAAATAAGTGAACTGCCTCGGCTATGAGTGGAGTCAAGTTTTCGATATTTCTTGATGTTAGATCAAGATGTTCATTAAAATTATTAACGATAGATTCAAATATAGACATGACTCAATTATTCCATAAAAGCATTTTTGATCCAATTAATCTCTAATTGCCCAGAGCTTGATTTATCAATTCCAATAACGTCAAAGCGACATGCGGAATATTGATATAGTTTATTCTGCACTAAAAAATACTCTGCAGTTAAGATAATTTTATGTTGTTTTTTCACGCTGACGGTTTCTATGGATGTAGCAAATTGAGATGCAGTTCGATAACGAACCTCAATAAAAACCAGCGTAGAATGATCTAGCATAATCAGATCAATTTCGCCCATGGGTGAAAGATAATTTTTTTGAACCAGTTCAGCCCCGTGTTTTTTTAAATAGTTCTCGGCAAGTAATTCGTAATGATTGCCAACAGTGCGAGTATTTTTTTTCTTTAGCAATTTGAACATAGGGTTTATTGCTGCACGAAATACGGTATTGGAATGGCAATGCCATCAACAAAAATTGCGAAGTCGGTTTTTCTTGTAAATTCGTTATTTGATAACGTGATATTACCCGTCGCCCCATTAATTCCTGTAGTGATATTGGTAGTAAATGTATTTAATAATCTTCCGCCTAATTCATGAGCATCAATTCCAAAAGCATACATGCGAATTAATGCAGAAGTTTTGTACTTTCCAGATACGTCAGATTGCTCCTGTAAAATGAATGGCATGTCAGTAAAAGCTATGCCATTTAGTTCATGATCTATATTTGGATTGGGGAAGCCTCTATAGATTGATGAGGTAGAATATTTTGCAATATTGTTAGGCATATATGAATTTAAAAGCATGTTAATATTTTTTGCATTATCAGGTTTTGTGAATAATAAAACAGTATCAATATCAGTGCGGCTTTTTGGGTTTAGCTCAATGTTTGTTCCTAATAGGTTTTGTATATCTCCTGTACGTTCCTTGCTTTTTGAAATATTGAGAGGGCTTTCTAGTTCGGATGCCAGTTCACTTGTTTCAGAAAAAGTATGTGATGAAATAATGTTTTTGCCTAATTGGCGCCATATTTGAATAAAAGTAGACATGTTTTTTTGAGAGAAATCATCATTTTGGGCGAGTATAAAAATATTGCTATATTTTAATTGGGAAAAGTAATTGGCTATTGAAGTTATTTCATCTTCTGGCGCTAAGCTGAATTGGTAGAGATTCTGTATTATTTTTGGCGTTGATAATCTATTCAGTGCAAGGGTTTTAACGGGCAATGAATCTTGAGTATTTATTTCATCAAGTTGATTTTTCAGCAATGGTCCAATAACTAAGGTTGCACCATCTTTTATTGCTTGATTGTAGATGCCCAAAAAAGGTTCGTTTTCGTTTGCATTATAAAAGCGGACTTCATTTTGTGAATTCATTTTAAAATAGGAAGTCAAAAATCCATCTCTAATAGCTTCAGCTATTGCTGAATATTTACCATTAAATGGTAACAGGATGGCGATTTTTTCTTGATGCCTTATAGCTGCTGTTTTCAAGTTAAGGATATCATCTAACTGATGAGCTGATGCTGGGTGTGTGGGATTAATGGAAAGCCAGTTATCGATACTTTTTATTTTCTGATCTAATGTTAATTCATTATTTCGAAAGATTATGTTCAGATTTACCCATTGCGTAAAGGAGTAATCATTATTGTTTTTAAGGGCAATTTTGAGATCCGAAACATTGACGCTATTCAATATCTCCCAGATTGCATAATGATTTTTTCGATAGAGGGTTTCCTCATTAATTAATGGTGCTATAAGCAATCTGGATTTTAGATTTTCAGGGAATAATTTTTGTGTGGTGAGTACTTCACTATTTAATAAGCCAATGTTTAATTGAGTTTGACTGTTAGATAAAAGAATATGTTGAGTCGTGATAGGGTTATTTAACACTTCAAGTGCTTGATTGATTTCATTTTTTTTCAGCAATAATTTTGCATGTGTATAGGAAAGCAAAGCTATGTCATTGCTGTTATTGGGATGTTTGTCGATAGTGCTATAGCGATTTTCTGCGGACGTTAAATCTTCATTTTCGATGCGCGCCAAGATTTCATTCACATTTTTTTCGAAACTTGTTAAATTTTCCCTATGTTCAAATATGGGGTCATAAATTATTTTTGCAGATGGTTTTGCTTGCGTCTGAGAGCAACTGGCTAGGCAGGCCAGTATGCAGCTGAATATTAATAACAAGAAAAACTTATGCATTTGATTTACCATCTTTAAATAAAAGTCAGTTAATTATTGGAAGCATGCAATGGCAGCATCTTTATATATCGTCGCGACACCCATTGGTAATCTTGCTGATATCAGTTTTAGAGCTATCGAAATTTTAAAAAGTGTAGATTATATAGCCGCGGAAGATACACGACATAGCGCCTATCTGTTGCAACATTACGCAATAAATACTCCTATGCTAGCCTATCATGAGCATAGTGGCGAGAGTCAGACCGAGAAAGTCATTGGATTATTGGAAGCCGGGAAAAGTATCGCGTTAATTTCAGATGCAGGTACTCCGTTGATTTCCGATCCCGGTTATCGTCTGGTTGAGAGAGCACAAAAACTAAATCTGACGGTTATTCCAATTCCTGGTCCCAGTGCGATCATTACTGCTTTATGCGCTTCAGGTTTGCCGACGGATCATTTTTCTTTCCAGGGATTTTTGCCCGCCAAACAAAAGGCGCGTATTGATCATTTAACTTCATTATCACAGGATGGCCAAACCCTTATATTTTATGAGGCTCCCCATCGCATAATGCAATGCATTAATGATATGTATGATGTATTTGGGCCAGACCGAAAAGTTACATTGGCGCGGGAATTAACTAAAACGTTTGAAACGATAAAGCTAAAAAATCTGGCTGATATGAAGAGCTGGATTGCTGCTGATACAGACCAGCAGCGTGGTGAAATTGTCCTGATTGTTGAGGGGGCCACTTCAATAAAACAAACAACAATTAGTCTTGCGGCATTGGCATTAGTTAACTTGTTACTGAATGAATTGCCGCCCAAACAAGTGAGTAAAATTGTAGCTGAGCATTATATGATTCCTAAGAAGGATGTATATGAATACGTTCTTAGCTTGAAAAAAAGTGAAAGATAGGTACTCTAGGCGGTGAAGTTGGTCAGGCAATCGCCGCTTTGCTTGTTCTTTGCAAGTAAGGGGGAGGAAAGTCCGGGCTCCATAGGGCAGAACGCCAGGTAACGCCTGGGAGGCGCGAGCCTACGGAAAGTGCAACAGAAAGCAAACCGCCTACGTCCTGGCAACAGGGCCGGCAAGGTTGAAATGGTGCGGTAAGAGCGCACCGCGCAACTGGTAACAGTTGTGGCGATGGTAAACCCCGTTCGGAGCAAGACCAAATAGGAATCCATTAGGTGTGGCCCGCACCGGATTCGGGTAGGTTGCTTGAGGTGTATGGTGACGTGCATCCTAGATGAATGATTGTCCTCGACAAAACCCGGCTTACGACCGACTTCAATAAATTTCAAAGCCCAGTAATCATGCGGGCTACAGAGGTTTAGTACGTACTTTTTAGAGATTTGCTACTAAAAGTGCTACTAAAATACCTTATACAAAGAAAACATCTTTACTATTTTCGCTGGCAAATTCCTTTTGATTTGAGAGGTCTTCTAGGCCAGCGAGAGATATTTAAATCCCTAAAGACAGATAACTTATCAATTGCCCATCAAAGGGCGCTTACCTATGTAACTTTGGTCTGCAAAATACAGTATGTTCGATACCAATTGCTTTCGGCTGAAATATCAACAGGGCATGCTCATTCATTGATAGCTAAACAATGGGAAATACTCATGAGTTCAGCTTTGCCTCAATCATTTGAAAACATATCAGCTACCCAACAAGATGGTGATTTGCAGTCACGTTATGACAATTCCCCGCAGATGCCAGTATTCAGTGATGTATATAAAGAGTTCAGGCAGTACAAAATTCAATCAATCAAGCTGAGTGATAGATTATTGGCTCAATACGATAGGGATATAAAAACAATCTTGTCAATAATGGCAGATAAACCGATTGATCGAATAAGCAAAAACGATATAAAAGCGTGCCTTAAGTTGGCATTGGCTTTGCCGGTGCGAAATAAAAAGCCTTATATGCATTTTTCTATTAAGCAGCTACTTGCAATGGCTATTCCAGAGGAAGACTTAGTTAAGCCTAAAACTATAAAGCAATTAGAGCAGTTATTTCAGGGGATATTCAGTTATGCACTAAATGAAAAAGCCTATGTTAAAAGCTCACCGGCAAACAATCTCGGATTGAAACTTTCAAAAACAGGCTCTTACGCTGCGTTCACTAATGATGAAATAGTTAAGATAAAGCGGTATTCATTCAGCTTAGAAGAGCATAAAAAGTGGATTATATTGCTTGGTATTTATACGGGTGCAAGACTTGGTGAGATAGTCCAGCTACGTAAAGAAGATATTAAATTTGATAGTCACTCGAACAGATATTACATCTTTATAACGCGAGATGCAGGTAGTGTGAAAACAGAAAATGCTATACGTAAAGTGCCTATTCATAACAACCTCATTAAATATGGTTTGCTCGATTATGTTTCAGATAGTCAAACAGTGAGATTATTTGAAGGTATACGTAGTATGTATGCAACACAGATGTTTCATAGAGTAAGAGAAAATGCAGGTGTTAGTTATTACGATGATTACGGTCAGCGTAAAGTTTTTCACAGTTTCAGACATACCCCCCTGTGTCAGGATAGTTGTCGCCTCAATAAAAACCAAAAACATCAGACAGG
>CAZTZY010000060.1:0-20170 GCA_964617765.1 uncultured Spongiibacteraceae bacterium | reverse complement strand
CTGACCCCTTTTACTATCCGTGTTGAGTTATGCACTTCGCGGTTGAATCCGCCATTCATTAATAAATAACTTATTACGAAAATACAAAAAAGAATAATGAATGCAACAAGTGCATTATATATATCGCCAATTTGATTGATTACAAATCCAATAACATATGCTGAGACTAAAATTATTAAATATTTAATACCGTCATATAAAGTACTTTTATTTCTCTTTTTTTGCTGCGCCATTGGGTTTATAAATTTAATCATTAAACTAGCAAATACCCCAAGGCATACTCCAAGAAACACTAATAGGTAAAATTGGTTACTTATAACAATCACATCTACCACTCCTACTAAACATCAACTTTGACACTCACATATATGACGCAAATAACTCACCCTACCTCATGACATAGCAGAGACATTGCCTGCACAATCGCAACCTATTCATATTACCGAGGGGCACACATTCATCTAACTAGTTTTTCTTATTGTATTGCGCTTTTGTGACTGGCAATTATGCCTGGTATTTCGAGTTGGTCTTCGATCGGGCGGGTTTGGAACCCGCCTCTACGGTTGTTTATTGTTTTGTCGGGTTAAAGCCCGACCTACGAATATTCAGGATCGGTTAAGTATTTTTATTTAACCGCAAACACGCTGTCTATATGCCTTAAAAAGGGTATTTATACAGCCGGCTTAAGTCACATACTCATCGGCCAATTCGGTAATACGCTTCTTGACCATCGGCGCCATGGCCATATACATCATGCCTAGCTTGATTTCCAGTACCAACTCGTTACCCTGAATATCTACATGGCCTTTGCCGTATTTATGGCTGAAAGATACTCGATTTTTTCCTTCCCATTTGTAGTCCATGCCAAAAGATTCTTTTAACCCGGCGCCGAGTTTTTCCAGGCCTTCATGCACTTCGTCCAATGTCATGGTGAACTTTTTTTTCAATTGCACTTTCGACATAAACACCTCAATTATTGTTATTTTATAAGGGTGATTCTTCTACATAAAACCGTTGGCGGTTATCCTGCATAACTTTGCCGCAAGCCATTTTTTCATCATGGGTGAAATACAGCCGGCCATTGTGTGTTAGCAAATATTCGAGAAGCTGTTTTTTCTCGTCGATCAACAATTCCGGAAATCGATCATAACCCATGCAAATCGGTAAGTGCACCCAAAACTGGCCGGGAATAAGATCACTACAAAAAATTAATGGTCCGTTATCAGTAGTTATTTCGCTGAGCATCAAACCCGGGGTATGGCCATTGGAGAAACGGAAGCGGATATTGGGTAATAAGGTATTGGCATTGCTTTCATTCACTAGCACCAACCGCTTAGAGGCGGCCAGTAACTGGTTCAACTCGGGGATAAACGATGCCTTGTCGCGATAATGTGGATGGTTGGCTTGTTGCCATTGCTGTTTACCCACAATAAATTGGGCATTGGGGAACAACAAGGTGTGAGGTGTATCGGGCTGCCATGCAGATAGTAATCCGCCGGCATGATCAAAATGCAGGTGCGATAAAACCACTGTGTGAATATCGGTATGTTGCAGGCCAATATTGGCGAGATTTTTCAGCAGGCAAGCTTCGTCTTCAATAACGCCATAACGCTCTTTTAGTGCAGGCTCAAAAAAATTGCCGATACCGGCTTCGAACAGGATGTTTTTGCCATCATTGGTTTGCAACAACAAACAGCGACAGGCCATGGGAATGCGATTGAGGGCATCGGGTGTTATCCAGCGTTGCCATAATGGTTTAGGCGCATTGCCAAACATGGCACCGCCATCGAGACGCTGGGTATTACCTTCAATAATGTGTAATTGCATTTTTAGCCCCTTCACAAGTGGGTATTACTTTAATGAGTAATAACCAAAACTTATGATGTTAGAAACGCAAGGATATTTTGAAGCTACAAAGAAAGCAGATCCAGTTGTGAGTCGTCTTTGCCTTCTTCCTTATTATTTTTCTTGGTATTGATTACACGTCCGGCCAATTTGTCAGCAAAAGCCAACTCAGCAATATGTCGATGCTCTTTATCGTTATCGTTATCACGCAATGCATCAACAAGAATTAACCATTCATATAAACGCATGTCATTTTTTATTGCTTGGGTAACAGTAGGGTATAAAGGATGAAAGGTATAGCCTTTATGTTTACCGCCTTTCATCGGCCAGACTGGGGGAAAGTCGGTATTGGGCGAATGGCTTTTGAGGGGTTCTGCTGCATAGGCAGTGGGAATGCCTACCGTTGGCGCACCTTTTACTGCTGGAAATACATAGTGAATACCATGCAGCATAAATTGTTTTAATGCCGGCTTGGTAACCTGCCAACGGCGGTTATCTTCCTGTTTTTCGATCAGTCTGGCATAGGCTAAACGCTTGATGCCGGCATTGACTTCGGATGCGCTTAACACCATTTCCAATGCAAGGCTACCTTGCGACCAGTTTTCTTTTTCCTTGCACAATAATTTTAACGCTAAAACTATATCTTGAGGTTTGAGCATTTAATTTTCTACTCCTGCGGCCTCGAGCAGCACATTGATGTCTTTTTCGGTTAAATCGATCCACTGGCCTTTACGTACTTTTGCGGGCAAAAATATAGGTCCAAAACGAACGCGCTTCAAACGGCTTACTGTAACTTCTTGCGATTCCCATAAACGGCGAACTTCACGATTACGACCTTCCATTACGCAACAGGCAAACCAGCGATTGATGCTGTCTTCATCGCCTTTTTTAGATTCCACAACATCGGTAAAGCGAGCCATGCCATCTTCCAGCATAACGCCTTTGGTGAGACGCTTGATCATATCGTCATCCACACGCCCCATGACGCGCACAAGATATTCACGATCGATTTTAGAGGATGGGTGCATCAGCTTATTGGCTAATTCGCCATCATTGGTAAATAACATGATGCCTGTGGTGTTGTAATCGAGTCGCCCTACTGCTATCCAGCGCTCTCCCTGGATTCTTGGCAGGCTGTCAAAAACGGTTTTACGTCCTTCAGGATCATTACGTGAAGTAATTTCACCTTCTGGCTTGTGATACATGATCACGCGCTGTTTGAAATCTTCGCTGAGGGTAAAACGCAGGCGCTTGCCATCAAGTTCGATTTTATCTTTATCCGATACCCTGTCGCCTATTGTGGCCACTTTGCCATTTACTTTTAAACGACCTTCTGCAATAAAACGCTCAACTTCACGGCGAGATGCAACGCCGGTGCGAGCAACAACTTTTTGTAACTTTTCTGTTGGGGTAGCAACTACAGTCTTATTCAATTGGTGTTTACTCTTGCGTATCTTCTAATGAGCGATTCTCATTTGACAGTTCGTCTTCGGTGGAGCCTTCATCCATATCATCATCGTTGTAGTCATCTTCCAGGTCGTCTTCCATGTCGTCGTCCTGATGGTCTTCTGTGGAATCAGTTTCAGCGTCACTGTTAACCATATCGGTTGGTGATTGTTCTTCTGTATGCACAAATCGGTTAACGGATTCTTCACTTAACTGTTCATCAGTCAGTTCCAGAGAAGCTTTAATGGGTGGCAAGTTCATTTCAAGGTTTAATTCTGCATTCAGTGAATCAAGATCCCTGATTTCAGCCAATGTAGGTAATTGTTCAAGGCTTTTCAGATTAAAGTAATCGAGAAAATCTTTGGTTGTGGCATACATTGCCGGACGCCCCGGCACATCTTTATGGCCTACCACTTTTACCCAATCGCGATCCAGCAGGCTTCTCATAATGTCACTGCTCACTGCAACGCCACGTATTTGTTCGATATCACCGCGGGTAATAGGCTGGCGATAAGCGACCAATGCCAACGTTTCAAGCATGGCCCGTGAATATTTTTTGGGCTTTTCTTCCCAGAGTTTGCTAATCCATTGCGCCAGTTCCTGTTTAACCTGAAAGCGCCAACCAGTAGCTACTTCAACCAGTTCAAAACCCCTATCTCCGATATCCGTCTGGATATCTTCCATGGCTGCTTCAAATTCCTCTTTGGAAGGAACGTCTTCTTCATCAAACAATTCCTGTAATTGGCTGATGCTTAAAGGCTTCGCGGCAGCCATTAACGCGGCTTCGACTATTTTACGTAATAATTCAGGTGCTACACTCATAATGACTTGGCTTTCACATGTATGGGTCCAAACGCATCGGTTTGAACGATTTCAACAAGGGATTCTTTCACTAATTCCATAACGGCAAGAAAGGTAACTACAACACCTAACCGACCTTCATGCACGGTAAATAGCGATACAAAAGGTACAAAATGTTTGCCCTGCAACATACTCAATATTTGCGACATTCGTTCGCGGGTTGACAGCTTTTCTTTCTGTACTTGATGGCTTTCAAACATTTCAGCTCGTTTTAAAACGGAAGCTAACGCGAGCAAGATTTCTTTCATTTGTACATCGGGGTGTGGGCGTTCCTGTTCCAGGTCTGGAGGATTAACACTGGCCTGGAATATATCACGCCCCATACGAGGTACTTCGTCTATATCTTCTGCTGCACGCTTAAAGCGCTCGTATTCCTGCAATCGACGAATAAGCGCTGCACGTGGATCATCTTCCTCAGCTTCATCCATGGTCATACGAGGTAATAACATACGGGATTTTATTTCCGCCAACATGGCGGCCATGACCAAATATTCTGCAGCCAGTTCGAACTCCATGGCATCCATCATTTCTACGTAGGCGACATATTGATGGGTAATGGATGACACATCAATATCAAGGATATCAATATTCTGGCGCTTGATAAGATACAGCAGTAAATCGAGCGGGCCTTCAAAAGCCTCAAGAAACACCAGCAATGCCGAAGGTGGTATATACAAATCCTTGGGCACTTCAGTCATTGGCAGGCCGTCAATGATGGCAAAGGGCATTTCACCCTGACCTGACCCCATAATCATGCGAACGGGCTGCTGTTCCGGTTCAGCAGCGACAGTCGCTTCAATGGTATTTTCTTCGGGAGTGTTATTGGTCATGGCTTTTTCTTATTCGCTAAACTAGAACGGCATTGTATAGGAAGCTTTTGAGAAGTTCACGAGGGCATTTTTATTATTCGGACTGAAATGCGCTCGGGTCTCCGACACCTTGCCGGATAACATTGGGATAATCATCAAATAATTCGACGACTGTGGTAGGCTCCATGCCACAAAACCCGCCATCAATGATCAAATCGACCTGGTTTGAAAGCGTATCCCTTATTTCGTATGGGTCGGTCATGGGCATATCCTCTCCAGGCATAATGAGAGAAACACTCATCAACGGTTCGCCTAATTTCTCCAGGAGAGCCATGGCGATAAGATTATCGGGTACACGCAAACCAATGGTTTTTCTCTTGGCATGCATCAGGCGCTTGGGGACTTCATTGGTTGCTTTAAGGATAAAGGTAAAGCCGCCCGGGGTATGTTGTTTCAGCAAACGGTAATTCACATTATCGACTTTCGCATAGGTGCTGATTTCAGAAAGATCGCGGCATACCAGTGTAAAGTTATGTTTTTCATCAAGATTTCGAATTTTACGAATACGGTCAAGGGCATCTTTATCGCCAATGTGGCAACCTAGCGCATAACCTGAATCCGTGGGATAAACAATTACCCCGCCTTTCTCAAGTATTTCAACAACTTGCTTGATTAATCGGTCTTGAGGATTTTCTGCGTGTATCTGGAAAAATTGTGTCATGCTTTATTCAGTTGAGTATGTTTAAAAAGTGACCAAATGGGCGTTATATGATCAGGTAATGGTTCGATTTTACCTATTTGCGCCCATGCCCAATCAGGGTTATGAAAATCCGACCCCCCTGATGCTGCCAAACCTTCTTCCTCAATTAGCTTGATGAGTTGACGTTTTTGCTCAGGCTGTGCCTGCTGTCCAACAACCTCTACACCATCACCACCCGCTTCTTTAAATGCGGCTACCAGGCGACGCAATTTGCTAAAGGTTAAATCATAACGTAATGGGTGTGCCAATACTGTAACACCACCAGCATCTTTTATTGCTGCTACTGTTTGCTCTAAGGTAGGCCAAAGAGTTTTTATATCGCCTATTTTGCCATTACCTAACCACTTATCAAAAGCTTCATTCATCGAGTTTACATAACCTTTTGCAACCATGTATTCGGCAAAATGGGGACGACCTACTTGCCCGATATCCGGGCAGTAGGTTAATGCGCCTTGCAAGGTGTCAGGCATACCTTTTTTCGCTAAACGATCTTCAATCATTTTTGCACGCTCTTCACGTGCCTGACGCAAAAAAGTGATCGCTGCAAGAATAGATTCATGCTCAGGATCAAAATCCAGGCCAATAATGTGTACGGCAACGCCCGCCCAAACTGTCGAAAGCTCTATACCTGAAACCAATGTGAAGGGTTTACAGTCATTTTTAATTAACGAATAACCCTTGATAGTATCGTGATCAGTGAGTGCAAAGAGCTCAACATCAGAATTAGCGACTCGCAAAAGGATTTCGTGAGGTGATAACTTCCCGTCAGAGGCATTGGAATGGCAGTGCAAATCGAATTTCATAGGGCTATTATAGGGGCCTTTATTGATAGAGAAACAGCCTTTTCACCATGACAAAACCTGACACGTCTTTAACAAAGGCAAATAACCCTGCCAAAAAAGAAAATATATGGATAAATCTGGCCTTTAATATTGCCATTCCAGCGTTTATTTTATCGAAATTAAGTGGCGCCAATTATTTAGGCCCAACTGTTGGTTTGATTGTTGCGCTAGCCTTTCCTTTGTTTTATGGATTAATGGATTTTCGTTCTCGTCATAAAGTGAATATTTTTTCCATTCTGGGGTTGGTAAGCACTGTGCTTACTGGAACTATAAGTTTACTGGCACTTCCACCTGAATATATTGCTATTAAAGAAGCCGCTATTCCTTCTGTCATTTTCCTTGTTGTATTTATTTCAACCTTTACTCCCTATCCTCTGATAGAAAAACTCATTTTTAATGATGCTATATTCGATATGGAAAAACTGAATATTGAACTCGATAATGATCATGCTCAGGAGCGCCTGGCCAAGATATTGACAAACAGTTCTTATATGGTGTCGTTTTCTTTTTTATTTTCCGCCATTTTAAATTATGTACTGGCAAAAACCATTGTTGTCAGTTTGGCTGGCACCGAAGCTTACAATGCTGAATTAGGAAAATTAGCGCTTTATAGTTATCCCGTGATTGCCTTGCCATGCACAGCAATTATGATGGGCGCACTTTTTTACCTGATGCATCATTTACAAAAAATTACCGGCAAGGAAATCGAAGAGTTCCTGCTGATCGGAAAAGAATAGGATAGGATAGCTATGTTATATGCAGTGATTAGCCAGGATAATGAAAACAGCCTGGAAAAACGTCTGGGTGCACGTCCTGAACATCTGGCAAGATTGGAAACCTTAAAGCAGGAAGGCCGACTGGTCATTGCAGGTCCGCACCCGGCTATCGATAGTGAAAATCCGGGCACTGCAGGTTTCACAGGAAGCTTGGTAATTGCTGACTTCGAGAGTCTTCATGCAGCACAACTATGGGCTGATACGGATCCCTATGTAAAAGCAGGTGTTTATCAACAGGTCATCGTTAAACCGTTCAAAAAAGTCTTGCCTTAATTACATATTTTGAGACACCCTGCAAAATCTTATGGCAATATTTGACTTAAATAAAAATCCTTATAAATTAGTCAATTAAATAACAATCCTGATAGAGGCATTAAATGAAGCGGTTCAGTCTTTTAGCGTTAGCAATAGTTTTTTCAGGATTCAGCATCGCAGAGGAACCCACTTCCGCTACTACAGCTATTACCACAACTCCTGCCACTAAAACAGTGACGGCGACTAAAACAGAGGTAGCAACGATTGCACCATCCACTGTAAATGTAACGCCTGTTGGTAAACGTTACATTAAAGACTTTATCCTCGTGCCTTTGCGCAGTGGCGATACACCCGGGCATAAAATTGTTCACAAAGGCATTAAAAGTGGTGCATTGGTGACTGTATTGAAAGTCAATGAATCAAGCCAATATAGCCTGATAAAAACAGCTGAGGGCATTGAGGGTTGGCTGCCTAATCAATACTTGATGGAAGAAATGCCTAGTATAGTTAAGCTCTCACAAGCTGAAGACACCATTGCCAAACTCAGCACGCACGCAGGCCCTAATGCACTGGGTTTACTTGAGTTGCAGAAAAAAAATGATGAACTTGCCAATAACCTTCATACACTTGAGGAGACCAATAATTCATTGGTCAGGGAGTTGGAGCATATAAAATCATTATCAACGGATCAGATCAAATTGCATGACGACAATAAAAAGCTCATTAGCCAATATGAAGAATCCAAAAGAATTCAAGATACTGTCACAGCCCAAAATCAAAGCCTCGAAAGCCAATTGCGTCAAAACACCTTTATAAACGGTGCAATTGCTGTGATTTTAGGTATTCTTGCCACATTGATTATTCAGCATTTAACAAAATCCAATAAACGATACTCAGATTGGGCATAATAATAAAAGAGGTTTTTATGTTTAGGTTTTTATCCATTGCCGTTACTTTTTCCCTTTTTATCAGCCAGTTAGCTTGTGCTAATCCTCAAGTTATACTCGAGACTACGCAAGGCAATATAACGATTGAATTGTACGAATCAGAAATGCCCATTACCGTCAAAAACTTCCTATCCTACGTGGAGAGCGGATTTTATAATGGCACAATATTTCATCGTGTAGTTCAGGATTCACTGATTCAAGGCGGTGGCTATAACCCCGACTTATCCAAAAAAGAAAGGAAGGAACCCATACAAAACGAATCAAAAGAAACACTGAAAAACCTTCGTGGCACTGTTGGTATGGCAAGACTTTCTTCTCCGCACACCGCTACTTCCGAGTTTTATATCAACATCGCCAATAACCCGAAAATGGATTATAAGGAATGGAACATTGGTTATGCCGTCTTTGGAAGAGTGACTGATGAAAGCATGGGGACAATCGATAGTATGAACTATGTGCAAACAGGAGGCGAAGGCATATATAAAAATGTCCCCGTGCAAGCGATAGAGATTATTAAAGCCTATCGAACCAATGACGCTACAACCTCTTCAATTCCACCGGAAGCACCTACTACAGGAAAATCTTCCTCTGATACAACGACATCTGAAATACTGCCACCAAATTCGGATGACACCTCCAGTGCGTCAGAATCTCCATCAGTTGGTACAATGCAAGAATAATGAATGATTGCTTTAAGTGTAAATATTAACAAAATTGCATTAATCAGAAACTCAAGGCATGGCGACAATCCTAACCTTTTAGCTTATGCTCAACAATGTGTAGCGTTCGGGGCGCATGGCATTACAGTTCATCCACGCCCGGATCAACGCCATATACGCGCGCAGGATTGTACAATTCTTAAAGATGCTCTTTCAGTAGAACTGAATATTGAAGGTAATCCTTTTGCCGGTTTTATGTCTTCTCAAAGAGATGATGTTTCTGATTACCCCGGATTTATGTCGATCGTCAAATCGGTTTTACCTGCACAGTGCACTCTAGTACCGGACAGCAATCAACAATTGACATCTGATCATGGCTTTAATCTCAAGCATGATACAAATTCACTGCAAGATATTATCGAAAAGATAAAGTCGTTAGGGATTCGAGTAAGCTTGTTTATGGATGCTGATTGCGAACAAATCACTTTGGCCAAACAAATCGGCGCTGATCGTATTGAGTTATATACAGGTCCATATGCGAACGCCAAAGATAAAATGGCTGCATTTCTGCCTTATAAAAAAGCGGCTGAGCATGCGTTATCACTTAATCTTGGTATTAATGCCGGGCATGATTTAAACCTCGACAACCTTCCCTTATTCACACTATTGCCAGGATTACAGGAAGTATCTATTGGACATGCACTGACTATTGATGCCCTGCACTTCGGGCTTCAGGAAACGATTAATCGATATTTATCGACAATAAAAATCTAGCCTTTCAAATGCAGATTTTGTTTATTTATAATTATTCAGCCAAAAAAAACAGGGCCTAAGCCCTGTTTTAATAACTACTGCTATCTTAAGGGGCAGTAAATACTACTGTTTCAGTATCTACTATTGCATCACCGTTAATAGTGCCTGTAATGGTCACAGTTTCTGCTGTAGCATCAGTAATTGTGGCAGTATAGGTTCCATCATTATTATCCATTACTGCAGTAATACTGCCATTACCGGAAGAAGCAAGAGTCACAACATCGCCATCTTTAATGAGTTTGTTAGCCCCTCTGTCTTTTGCTTGTACAGTAATTTCAGTACCAGCGCCACCTGCAGTGGTAGCAGAATCAGCAGCAGTAATAGTCGTTCGCTCTGCACTTGCTTCACCTATTAATTGGACAATCTGGAATGGTGTTCCGCCAGCATTATTCTCGATTAATACAAAATGAAAATTCTCGCCACCTTCAACATCAAATGTTTCAGGTCCTGCTATTGTATTTAATTCATCTTGTGAGGTTACCCAAATTTCATAGTTATTAACTGCATTCAAGGTAGTAGAACCATGATTACCGTATGCCAACAGTTTGAATTTAGGGATATCACTGTCTAATGGATCAGTTTTTAATTTAACATGCACATTAACAGGTAGACGCAAGTCTATATCAGCTATATAAGCCACGTTAGAGAACGTAAAAGTTGCTTTATTGCTAAAACGATTATCTTCTTCCAGAACTTTAATGGCTGCAGAAGTGCCAAATCCGGCTACATGGCCAAAGAAAATCACAGTCCACGACTCACCGTCTTGCACATCTATTGCTGGGCCAATGCCATCAAAGAATGCTGAACCTTCGTTAAAGTCATTAGGAGTTACGACATAGGTAATGGCTGATGTATCAACAAATTGATAAGGTGACATATCCTTGAATAACAGATTTGAATCAACATTTAATGTGGGATTTCCTGAACTGGTAAGGTCGTAATCCATGTCAACAGAGTCCAATAATGCGTTATATACTCGCACTTGGCCTTGGCTATTTGTTGCCAGCCATTTCTGGTCATTACCATTACCATAATAAAATGCAGTAATTTGAGAACCTGTGTTCACTGCACCGGTATATGGAGCGATAATGATTGTTTGATCAAGATAATCTTTTAGGGTTTTTTCGCCCGAATTATAAATCTCTACAGTAGGAGCGCTGTGTAACGCAACACGCAAAACGTATTTGGTAATATTCTCATCCAGACGCACGGATTCAGATGATTCTTTAAAGTCGATAGTCGCTGTCGGAGTTAACAAATTAAGCGATGTGCCCGATTGAGCAGGTTCAACAAGATAAATATCGAGCGGGCCTAACTCTGAATGAATATGTGAGAAGTTAATAAATTGAGCTTTATCATCTGCAATACCGTCTAAATTATTATCGTCATCGCCCTCTTCATCATCATGAGCTACAGAAAGTGTAACCAACTCAACAGTATCCAGTTCATAATCACCAATCAAGGCATTGATGATGGTACGATTTCTCGTTACTGGAAAACTGGAATCTTCTAAGACGGTGACATCATCCGAAGCATCAGATTCTTCACGCACATCAGTAACAGTCAAATCCCATGTTTTAACGCTCAGATCTATGCCGGAGCCAAACTTTTCAAATTCAACAGTGCCTAAACCTCGATCATTATTGACACTTTCAAGGCTCAGAGTTGAACTGCCTGATACATAATGAAAGAAAGTAACAGTTCCAGTGGAACTTAATGAATTATTACTACTTTTATTACTGCACGCAGCCATCAGGGCTAATACAGCAATAATACCTATACACTGGATACTTTTTTTCATACACAAATCTCGTAGAACTATCAATGGAAAACCGCCTTTAACAGGCGGGTAGGATTATAGAACAAGCTCGGCTTACTCAACAGCAGGTTTTTCACCTTTTGTTGATTGCTGTATCGCCTGACGCTGTCTGGGCTTGGTTAGTAGGAGAAATTTCTGCTTTTGCTCAGCATTTAATAACCCATAAACCTTTTTACGTGATTCAGCCATACTTTCTAAATCATCACTGGCTCGTTTTGCTGCCAATTCAGCCATTTTTTTTACCATTTCATCGTATGCTTTGCTATCCGGAGCCAAATCAAAAAATCCTTTAAATTCTCCATTAGCCGCTGCTTTACGCTCCTCGACGGCCTCTTTTTGATTTTGTTGCTGAATCTGCTCAATGGCCTTTACCTGATCATCGGTCAGGGATAACTCTTTTTTTAATTTATCAATGGGTCGCACTTTTGTAATAGCAGGATCCGGTTTTGCAACAGATTGAGGCTCAGCAGCATTCACCATGAAAGAGGCTAATAACAATCCTGGGAGAATCAATGTTTTTGTAATTTTCATCATGTGTAAATTCCTATTAATAAACTATCAATGAAATAAGTTTCTTTAGAACAATGTTATTGACTAAAGGTTCGAAAAATTAGGGAGTCTTTTTTCCAGAAATGCGGTCATCGCTTCCTTGGCAGCCGGACTATTCAAGCATTGTACAAAAGATTCCAGTTCTATATCAGCCCTTTCTTGTAATGTTTCACTATTTCGTTTTAATAACTGCTTAACTTCAATGAGTCCACTTCGAGGTTTTTCACATAAGCTGATGGCATAATCCATTGCAGCTTGATTTACCTTGTTCAGAGAAACTAGCCTGGAGATAAAACCTATTTCTAATGCCTCTGGCGCAGAAAAAGACTTACCGCTTAATAATAGGTCGGCTGCTTTTTGATAACCTATCAATCGGGGAAGTAATAAAGAAGAACCGGCTTCAGGCACTAGACCCAAATTAATAAACGGGAAAGAAAAAATACTCGTTTCATCAGCAAATACTTGCTCACAATGTAATAACAAGGTGCTTCCAATGCCAATAGCAAAACCTTGAACAGCTGCGATTACCGGTAAAGGGCAATGCATAAGTGCCTGTAAAAACTCATGCACGGGACTGCCCTTTTCAATTGAAGGATTCGCCAGAAAATCCGATAGATCATTGCCCGCTGTAAAGTGTTCGTTATTACTGGCTAATAAAATCACCTTGATGGCTGAATTTGCAGATGCATTATTAATGGCATTGGCCATTAGCTGGTACATTTCAGCAGTAATGGCGTTTTTCTTTTCTGGCCTGTTAAATAAAATCTGGCAAATCTGATCGATATTTTTAACTAGAATTAAATCACTCATTATATATAAACCTGTCACGCTTTTTTTGATGAAATATAGGCTTTCACAAAATAACGGTAAAATTTGACATTGAAAAACTGGTATTGCGCTATGGATTTTAATAACACCAAAGCCTCAGCATATAGTGAATTATTCATGAGCTCCCGAGCTAGCAACAATTGTTGTCTTGACAGTAATTTTTTAGAGATTAAAGGCTCTAGAATGATAACTTTTAATTGGAAAACTTTTAATTTTTCCTGGCTGTTGATATTTTGTCGAGTTAAACCACCATCAAGATATTCAACCACTTTCACATTAATATCAAACGCAAAAAAATCGTTAGATTGTGATAGTTGAGAATAAAAAGTCCACTCCTGACCATTACGAAACCAATCAGTAAAACGAATATCAGCACAAACACGAGTTTCAATGAAGTGATTTAAATCCCCTTTAATTTCTTTGCCAAACATATAATTATTTAAATATGACAGTTTTCCATGTCGTGATAACCGTGAAGCTTTTTTTGAATCAGGATAAACGCAATCTGCGGTGTACCAGGAATATCCCGGCGTTTGATTAATTGAGGTATTTATAAGATGTAATGCATCAGGCAACAAATAATCATCATCATCTACAAACGAAATAAATCCTGATAGCTGCTGCCGGTTTATATAATCAAGTGCAGTATTGCGTGTTGCATTACAACCCTGATTTTTTTCAGCAGCGATAGTAATGATTCGTGAATCCTTTTTCGCCAAATCCAGTGCGGGTTGCATATTGGCTGATGAACCATCATCAACAATAATTTGTAACCAGTGCGGGTATGTTTGTACTAATAAGGCATTGATATTACGGAGCAATAAATCGGGGCGGTTATAACTGGCAGTGACGATTATATAGGTATGGTTCATTTGAAAATACCGTCTTTGCGGATATACCAGACAGCATCTTTAACAGAAGCTTCAAGTAATTTTTCAGGGGGCCAGTGTTTTTTCCAATGTAAAAAATGGACATAGGGAAAACTTCGGTCTCCGCTAACAGGCGTTGTTAAAATGCCTTTTTCCCAACGCCATTCATCCGGAAAATTTAATGTGCCATCAATCCAGGGCACACTGCCAAAACTGGTACTATACGCTTCTTTGAAATAAGCCGTCCTCATCAAAAAGCGCGGGAAGTAAATAATTCGACGAAGTAGATTGGGCCAGTTTTTGTGTCGAATAAATAACTCATTGAATTCTCTTTCATCAAAAGCATGATTATTTTTATCCATAAAAATTTCACGCCAATCTGTGCACAGTCTAAATGCGTTACGCATTTTTTCATTGTTACGCAAAAAGCATAAATGACCTCCAATTCGATGTGAATGAAAAGAAATCATATTGTGTTTAAGCATTTCATCAGTGATGTAACTTTGCAAATCACCATAAATTACATCGACATCGCCAAATCCCCAGAAGTCATAATCTTTAATTTCTGCCTCATGGATAACACCATAAGATGGTTTGATGTCACATAACTTGTAAGCACTATCAGGGTTAAAATTTATGCCCAAGGTATTGGAAACTCGTTTTTTATAATCAACAAAACTGCAATGAATAATTTTTACATTGTCAGCGTGATTATTAGGCTCACCGCAATCGGTATAAAATAACCAATCAATTTTTGGGTTGTATTTACAGCTTTCAATAAAAAAATCAAACCAGCAAGGCCATTTGCCAAAATAAGGAGTGATGATAATGATTTTGGTATTACCCATTAGACTACCGATTACCCTTTCCAGGCCTGGTTTATCCATGAAGCCTGTTTCCACATGTCATAGGGACCATCGGCAACATCATCAGGATCAGGCTTGCCATGGAAGTAGACAATTTTGGCTCCAGGGGGAATTTGTGCTTCACCTTGGGTTTTAAGCAAACCTTGTTTACGTAAAAGCTTACCTAACAAACCAAAAGAATTTTTTGCACGCGAATCACATTGTTTTTTGTAAGAAACAACCCACTCTTCAGGCCACAAAATGGCATCAGTGACGGTTTCAGAAATCCAGTCCTGATCACCATGCATACGTTTCATAATGGATTGTTTATCAGCCTCAAAACTATGCCAGATATCAGTACGAGAACCAACTTCAAAACGGAACACTGAACTGTTAAAGATTTTGCCTTTCTGTAAATCATTAATGATACAAAATTTACCCGGATGGTAACTAAATAAGTCATCAATGTTAGAAACAATAACGACATCAAGATCAAGAAAAAGTACAGACCCCTGCAAATCATATAACTCGGGCTTAAACAATTGCAGCTTGTACCACCAGCCTTTTATATCAGTATCTATTTCTAATGGTCTGGTTTCAATACTCGTATCTACACCTTCAGAAGAATCGGTTAAACAAACAAACCTGAAAGGCACTGTGAGATTTTTGCGCACCATGCGATACAGTCGATTCACATATTCCGCAGGATATTTTGTACCCCACTTCAAACAAACAATGTTGACTTGCAAAGCTGCAGGCATATTTATTTCTCGAGCAAAGGCTTGATGCGTTGATTCGGTGTATTATCTTCTACCAATACCCCTAAATTGCGCAAAACAGTTTGATAATTTTTATCAGCAACCAGTCGTTCAATTTCCTCCTCAAGTTTGCCTTGCTCCAGCATTTTTACCCAGCGCTTGTAATGCTGGCCCATTTTGGTGACGCCTTTATCAAGCAAAGCCTTACGGTTTTCGATATTGCTGATGAAATGCTCTTTTGAGCGAATCGGGAAATGATAAACCAGTACATTGCTGGAATTTACCTGGTTCAGTTTGCTCCATATGTGCCAGGCGCGGTGATTGCCGCCTTTAACTCTTACCAAACCCAAGGTGCGCACCATGACTTTGCCATGAATACTACCCAACATGATAGACAAATGTTCCTGGGATAACTGAATGCCTTTCGGGTAATCAATTGGAAACTGTACACGATTATTTTGCTCGTAATATTTACCGCCATTATCAAAGGCTTCACGATCAAACAATACGTTGGCGCGTGGACAATAAATTATTGAGCCAGTAGAAGTCAGTTCTTTTTTTAAATCGCCTTCCCTGGGTATCCAGAATTCATCGGCATCATTGGTAATAACCCATTGCGCACCGTATTTTGAGCGCGCCAGACGTGCCATTTCTGTTTTCCAGTTGCTTTGCTGATAGTCCAGTACCGGGCGATCTATAATAGTTAACTCGTACTGTTTTTTTAGTTCATCTAACAGTTCTCGCGTGCCATCTTTTGAGCCATTATCCATTACGATAAAATTATCAACCCCAAGCCCGGCATGAACTTTCAGGTTATCTGCAATAATATCAACTTCATCTTTTATCAAAAGCGTCATGGTTAAACGCATAGTCAGCACCTTTTAAAATCAACTTTTAACTATTTCAATGCCCATTTTTTTATAGAGTTCAATAAACTCTATAGTATTTTTATTACTGCCGTGATCAATTGCCTGTGCTGTTATGTCGGGTCTTAACAAGCGCGTCGAAATCAGGGTTGTTGAAAAATCTCCCAACACTTTAGCACCCATTTTTATCATGGGTAGCAACGCCTCAAAAGGTAATTCCCGTGAAAGAATTTCAACGCCGGGAATATCTTGCAGATTTAACAAATCAGGGTTTGTATCACGTGGATGATATTTCACACCTACTTTAGAACCTTCAGCAATTGCGGTTTCAATAATCAATTTAATCTGTTTTTTATAATGCACATTGGCATTAATGATAGATTCATGAGGCAAAGTAATCAGCAAGTCATATTCTGCCAGATTGTCAGGCTTTCCTATAAAACTGACCAATAATTCACAAAACCGGATTAACTGCCTGCTCTGCCAGAATTGCAGTGTGAGATGTTGAATTTTTTTTGTTTTTAATAAAGGGTGAATAATTTCAGGGAAAGATACATACACCGTATCAATCCACTCTGAAGCACCTACCGTAGCCGGATGTTTCCACCAGATGCCATAGGCCAGTTTTTTTACCCAATTATCTAACACTTTATCTGTAAAATGATTCGATGCCTTGCGTCCTACATAGGTAAACGTACCTTCATCCATGTAATAACCTGTAGTTTTACATTCCATCTTTTTTGCTTTATGCATGCAGTATTGAAATTCAACCCGCCGGTCATTGCCAGTATAAATTGCTATCGGTTTCAAATGTTCGACAATCGCAGATAATGCACTAAAAGTCTCTCTGCGTGATTTCAACTTGCTGAATATCTTGCGATTCGGGCGATAAAATACAGCGACCGATTTAAAGGGATTCGTTGCCCATGACTTTAATGTATCAAGGTAAGGGTTTTTTCTACCCGCTACCTGATCAATAAAAACAAGGTGTGCATTTTCAAGTTTAAGTGTATCAGTAATGGCAATAGCCACCATCAAATGCAAAGGCGTTGAAACCAGAAACAATGAAGGACTATTCATCGTTGATTGCCTTTATAACTGTTAAAACGCGTTGCGGATTGATGGATTCATAACATGGGATGATTTCGCCTGATTGTATTAAAGGACAATCACGTTTGAAACACGGCGAGCATTCTTTTGTTGAGGTTAAATTGTGTGCATTTACACCTATTAATCCAGTAAGTGCTATTGAAGTTGGCCCATAAATACCGATAGTTTTTGTATAAAGCGCAGCAGCAATATGGCTTAATCCCGTGTCACTGCCTACAACAAAAGCAGCATGTTGCAAATGGTAAGCCAAATGGGTCAATGGCATTTTCTCCAACACCTTAGCACCTGATTCGTCAGCTATCAGTTGAGCTCGTTCAAATTCGCCCTGATTACTCCAGGGAACAAAAACTGAAAAACCTTGCATTGTTAACTTTGTAGCCAAATCATTCCAGTAAGCCACTGGCCAAATCTTGCTTTCCCATGCGGTACCATGCAGAAAAATCACATATGGCTTTGATGATATATTGTGTAATAGCGCAGGTTTTTGAACGCGTAAGCCAAATTGTTCATCAAGACCTGACAATGAATAGTTCAAAGCCTGTGAAAATAAAATCCTCACACGCTCTATGGCGTTTAATTCACGGCTAATCGAATGTTTTATATCGTAAACAATGCAGGCTAATTTTTCCTTGATACTGTTCTTATCAAAACCGTGTTTTTCACCAGCCAACCAGCGCACCATCAACGCACTTTTTAATAATCCCTGAGCATCAATAATGAGATCATAATTTTCAGCATTCAGGGCATTTTTTAATTGTTTGATTTCAAGTTGAGTGGATGCTTTGAAGAAACTCTTTCGCCAACGACGAACAGCACAATGATGGACTTTTTTGACGAAGGGATGCCAAGTGGGAATTTCCGCAAAACCCTCTTCTACCAACCAATGCAATTGCGCTTGTGGCAGCATTCGCTGCACATCAGTGATGGCAGGCATTGTGTGAATCAAATCACCCAATGAGCTCGTTTTAATGATCAGTATTTTTGGCATTATCTAAAAGGTGTAAAAAAGAGCTGAGGATACCGCAATTAGAGAAATATGTCGCCTTGACATTATAACCCGGCGCCCTACTCTCACTAAACTGCATCAAAGGGAAATTACCCATAAATATCATGAGATTCCGGTTTTTCACCCACCTATTATGCCAATCATAAATATGGCAAGAAATGCCACATTTCATATTATTGGTTATTACTAATAGATGCCTGAATACTAAAAATAATTAAGGCCACTAGTCGAATACCGGATCATGATAAGATAACAACTTGCTGTTATTGCTATATTTCAAAAACGCAATTGGCCAGAAACTTATGTCTTATCAAGAAAAGAAAAAACTTTATCAAAATATGCTAACCATTTATGGTCGTAAATCTGTTGAAGAGGCCTTGCTGGATAAATCTTTGCCATGCTATAAGCTGCACTTGGCGGATAGTAATAAACCCGCATCGATTATTCAGCAATGCATCAAACTCGCTGAAAAGCGCAATATTCCTATTGAATACCACGATAAGCGTAAACTGTCGTTTATTTCCAGGAATGCAAAACAGGATCAGGGAATAGCACTCGATATACAGCTGGATAATTTGCGCAGTATCGATTCCATCCGCAATGACAAAGCCCAAAACCTGTTATTACTCGATAATGTCACTAATCCGCAAAACGTCGGCATGATTATCCGCAGTGCAGCAGCAGGTTTTATTGATGGATTGATTATTCCTGAAAAAGGCTGTGCCGAGTTGGGTCCCTTGGTGATAAAAGCCAGTGCAGGCAGTATTTTCAAAGGTCGGGTTTATCGTTGCCAGCAGACAATGGATGCCATCAATGAATTAAAAAACTCACATCAATTCGCAGGACTTGCGCTACATACGACTAACAACTTTTATCAATATACATTTACAAAGCCAACGGTATTTATTTTGGGGAACGAAAGCACAGGTATGTGCGATGAAGTAACCAAAGCTTGTGATGTAATGCTAAAAATACCTATGAGAAATAATGTTGAGTCGTTAAATGTGGCTATAACAGCAGCATTAATCGCTTTCCATCCTGGACTTGTACAACATTAGTAAAAATTTTGGTATTTCATTGCAGAGCAACAAATAATAATACATAAACGTATTATGTCTGGATTTGTCCCTATGGCAGATAAATTGACAGGGGTGATTGTTACCTGTGCTATTTCAGGGAATTCATCTTAAATCGTGTTAGTTCACCACTATATGAAAACAGTTAGGACATAACGTTGAAATGTTCTTACGCACATATTCAGAATGGATGGAGCAGTATGTGAGCCAAAAAAGATGGATCTTGTTGTCGGAAAAGGATGAATTAACAAATCGTGTCACAACAACTGAAGCAAGGTCGCTCCAAACCTTCAAATATTGATGTAACCAATTAAAAATTAAGAGATTTATTCGGGGATATAAATGGCGGACCGGACGGGGCTCGAAAACTGCTAACCGGGGACTGTAAATAAAACTGTGTAACCGCCCATTATTAAACCTATAAACTAGAG
>CAZTZY010000059.1:0-20458 GCA_964617765.1 uncultured Spongiibacteraceae bacterium | reverse complement strand
TAAATAAATGGGGTCAGAGTAAAGTTTTTTAGTTAATAGAAAGGAATAAATGGGGTCAGAGTAAAGTTTTTTAGTTAATAGAAAGCTTTATTGTGATTGTAAGCAGTTTATAAGATTAATTGGATAAGTTAGCAAGGAAGCAAAATGGCAAGATCACTGATAAATATACAATCAATTTAATACACTGCACTAGATACCCGTTGAACGCATAAATTGCAATAATCTATGCTGTGTATCGCTGATGTAGTTACCCTGTTGTAGATAATCTTTTAATAACAATAAATCATTGTGGGTATCAACATCAAAGTGCTCAGGCATTAACGCCACAGGTATATTGTGGTTTTGTAATTCCCGATGGAGTATTTCAAGCGTATGGACACTGCTATAAGGCACAGCTAGCCAGATAGATGGGTCAATGGCGCGCGAACCTCCAAATAAATAAAAGCCCCCATCCTTGGCTGGGCCTATTGCAACGGTATTAATATCCAGGCAGATGTTTTTAATTGCATCGTGTAACAACGATGAAGGCAATGCCGGACTATCAGTGCCTATCATGATAACGGCTTCGTGTTTTGTTAGCAGTGTTGAATAAACATGATGCAAGCGATCCCCCAGTTCACCCTCACCCGTCCAAAGTGTGTTAAAACATTGCCATTCCGGTAGAAGCAGGCTGTCATGTTCAGCGAGAGCCCAGTATGGCGAAATGGCTTGTGCGGAATTGGCAATCAGTTCGAGAGCCAGTTCCCGGGTATATTGCAGGCAAAGCCGGTAAAAGTGTATGGCGTTCTCCTTGCCAATATCCTGTGCCAGTCGGGTTTTGACAGGCGTCAAGTGCGGATTTTTTGCAAAAATGGCGAGTGCAATAGTCAATTTTAAAGCTTCATGGCTTGTATAAGCGGTGTTTAATTAGCAGCCAACATTGCGGCAGGGCTTGGCTGATAGTCAGAAAAAGATGTTTAAGCGTGGTTTTAATCCATCCATGCCGGTCATATTTTCTCGCACTGGTCATCAATATTGAGCCAATCGGTAAAACCGGTATTCCACGATGATGTGCCTGCCAAACCAGTAAATGATCCTCACCGAAGGGTGCCATGATGTTAAAACCCCCGATCAGGTCAAACACAGTTTTTGACAGGAAAAATCCCTGATCGCCAAAGGGCATTTTTAAATAGTGGGAGCGAAAATAAACGCCGGCATTATTGAGGGGCATCCATCTTGGGCCATCCGCTAAAAATTGCAAATCGAAATAATATAAAGCGGGATTGTTCAGTCGCGTAGCTTGCAATAAAACGGCTGCACAATCATTTGGTAAAAAAGAATCGGCATGTAAAAACCATAAATAGCAACCGTTAGACAAAGACGCGCCCTGATTCATCAATCCGGCTCGGCCAGCATTCCCGGAAAATACTCTAAGGTTTTGATGATATGCAGTTGATGCCTGAATGGCCGAAACATCGTTGTCATCAGCGCAAAGCATCAATATTTCAATGTCGGCGTCCAGTTTTAAAATCTGTGGCAATAATTGTCGCCAGGCAGTTTCACCCGATGACAGTGGAATGATAATAGAAATCAACGGCATCAATTAACAGTTGGCGGCATCATAATGCTGAATTTTTTTGCTGAAGAAATTATTCATGATCAGCACCCGCAATAGTATTTGTAGCAGCGAATGGCAAAGCCAGTAAAAATACCGGGTCTTTTTGTTGCCCGAATGAGATATGTTTGATGCCTAACGGAAAATCAATATTGCTGGCATGGTCTGTATAAGAGCCAAACAGTTTGTCCCAGATGGAAAGGTTAAAACCAAAATTACTGTGCATCTCTTGGGGTGATTGCGAGTGGTGAATGCGGTGCATATCAGGAGTTACGAAAAGCTTGCGAAGCAGATTATCAAGGGCAGCTGGCATTTGCAGATTGCTGTGGTTAAACAATGCCATGCCATTAAGGGTAATTTCAAAAATCAATACTGCAAGTGGTGAAACGCCCATAAAAAGAATAGCAGCGATCTTGATAACTAACGAAACAACGATTTCCAGTGGATGAAAGCGCAAGGCACTACTGGCATCCAGGTTACCATCGGTATGATGCAGAATATGCAGTCGCCATAGAGTCGGCAAGCGATGAAAAATACGATGTTGCCAGTAAATAATAAAATCCAGCCAGATGATGCCGAGGGCCAGGTTAGCTATAACAGGTAATTGCAGGTGCTGTAAAAGACCAAGAGAATGATATTCAGTATAGAGCGCCATGCCCATTGCAGAGACAGGTAATATGCCGATGATTATGCTGTTGATGAGCGTAAGCCCAAAATTAATTGGCCAGCGCTTCAGGCGAGGCAAATCCAGTTTGCGTTTAGGGCGGATGTATTCAAGACCAACAAAGCTGCATAATAAAAAAACAAAAAACGTGAGGCGGATAATGCTTTCATGGCTCATGGTAATTCCGGCTACAAGAGCGCGCCTCCACAGGAGCTGCCACTGCCGGCAGTGCAACCAAAACAATGATCATCGACTGAAATGGTTTGCGGAATATCATCGAAAGAAGCAATGTTATCAATATTCCGGCTCGAGGCAATCGGCATTTCCAGCATCTGGTTAAAATCACAATCATAGATTTTGCCATCCCAGCCAATGGATAACAGATCCAGGCACATCACCTGTTGGGCTGCATGCGCATTAAAATTATCGATCAACAACTGCATGTATTCGGCATATTTACCTTCGCGTTCTAACTGATGGGCAAAGCGTTTGATCGGCATGTTGGTAATGGTAAACAGTCGGTTAAAGGTAATGCCGTAGTGAGAGTTTAAATGTTGTTGATAATCGGCCTGCAGTTGCGCTTGCGACGGGGGCAAGTGATAGCCCACCGGGTTATAGACCAGATCCAGCACAAGCCCGCTGTTGTTTTGGCCATAACCAAGCTGGTTAAGTTGCTGTAATGCCTTGATGCTTTTGTCAAAAACGCCTTTGCCGCGTTGTTTGTCAACATTGTCTTCGAGATAACAGGGCATCGAAGCGACAATATTCACGCGGTGCTGTGCGAGAAATGCTGCGGTAGTGTCCTGGCCAGGTTCGCTCAATACCGTGAGATTGCAGCGATCAAGCACCTGGATATTCTGCGCATGCAGTTGCTCGACAAAATAGCGAAAATGCGGATTCAGTTCAGGTGCGCCGCCGGTAATATCTACCGTTTTTAATGATGGGGTGTTTTTAATTAAAACCAGCAATCGCTCAATAGTTGGCAATGTCATGTTTTCCGTGCGCTCGGGTCCTGCTTCTACATGGCAATGATGGCAAGCCTGGTTGCAACGTTTACCGATATTCACTTGCAAGGTAGTTATGGGGCGGCGTTGTAATGTTATCTGCTGCTGTGCCAATTGTTGCGAGAATCGCGTTGCGTTTGTTGTAGCGATAACGCCGGACTGGTTTTCTGCTGTCATACCACTATCGTCTCCACGCATGAAACAGGTTGGCGAATTTCAGTGCCAGTTCTGGCAAGTGATTCTTGCGCCAGTTGCCGGCGGCAAATTTATTGGCTTCAGAAAGTGTCGGATAAACGTGGATAGTTTGCAATATTTTGTTCAGGCCCAGGTTATGCCGCATGGCCAGGATAAACTCCGGCAGCATTTCGCTGGCATGTTCACCCACAATAGTGACGCCCAGGATACGGTCTTTGCCGGGAGGGGTTAACACCTTGATGAAGCCGCGATTACTGGCATCGGTAATCGCACGGTCAAGATCAGCCAGGTCATAGCGGGTTACTTCATAAGCTATGCCTTTTTCCCCGGCTTCTTTTTCATTCAGGCCAACACGCGCTACTTCAGGGTCGCAGAAAGTAGCCCATGGAATCACGCGGTAATCTACCCTGAATTTCTTGAACGGGCTAAACAAGGCATTAACACTGGCGTACCACGCCTGATGTGAAGAAACATGGGTAAACTGGTAGGGGCCAGTCACATCACCGCAGACATAAATACTCGGAATATTGGTTTGTAAAAAAGGATTGGCCTGGATACGGCCTTGCTTATCCAGTTGTATGTGAAGATTCTCTAGGCCAAAACCTTTGACATTAGCTGTTCTTCCCAAGGCAACCAGCACTTCGTCGAAGACAATATCAGTTTTTGCCGAATGGTTTTCCAGTACGGCATGCTTGCCCAGCGCATCGACATAAAAGCGAGCCAACTCATGCTCTTTCAGTATACGAATATTTTCAGAAGCTAAGCGGGTTTCCAGAAATTCCGACACCTCAATATCTTCGCGTTTCAACAGGGCGTTATTTTTATCGGCAATGGTGACTTCAGAACCCAGTCGTGCAAATGCCTGGGCCAGTTCAACCCCAATCGGGCCGCCGCCAATGACCAGCAAACGTTTGGGCAGGCTTTTTAATTGCCATACGGTATCGCTGGTTAATGCATTCACACTGGCTATGCCTTCAATGTCAGGGATCAATGGCGCAGCGCCGGTAGCAATGATAATGGATCGAGCGGATAAAACCTTGCCATTAACAGAAACAGTATGTGGTGATAATAAAGTGGCATCCCCTGCAAAACAATCGACGCCCAATTCAGTATAACGGTCTACAGAATCATGCGGTTCGATTGTGGTAATGGATTGCTGCACATGCCCCATGACTTTGTCAAAATCAACGGTAATATTTTCAGCCTGTATACCCAGGGCAGAGGCATGGCGAAAGTGATAAGCGGTTTTTGCAGCCTTGATCAACGCCTTGCTGGGTACGCAGCCGGTGTTCAGGCAATCACCGCCCATTTTGTGTTTTTCGATCAAGGCTACTTTTGCTTTGGTCGCTGCAGCTATATAGGCAGAAACCAGCCCTGCTGAACCTGCACCAATCACAATGATATTAAAATCATATTTGGCCATGCTTTATTTCCTGAAAGTGTCGAGGAGTTTTTTAGTGATCAAAGGGAATAAGCCTAACAGGCTGAACGCTAAAAGTAGTTCAGGGGAAGTAATATCCCGCAGGTTAGTGATCTGCCCCAACTGCGTTCCCGCATACACATACACAGCAGTGCCCGGCAGCATACCCAGTTGGCTCAATAGGTAAAAATGGCGCAGTGAAACAGGCATTACGCCTAAAACCAGGTTAACCAGAAAGAAAGGGAATACCGGAACCAGCCGCAAGGCAAAAATATAAAAAAGCCCTTCTTTATGAAAGCCTTCATTGATCCTGGATAAAGTTTCGGCATACCGGTTTTGTATAACATCGCGCAGCACGAAGCGTGACATTAAAAAAGCCAGTGCAGCTCCTATGGTGCTGGCAAAAGACACTAACAGCAAGCCACTGCCAAAACCGAAAATGGCACCGGCGAGCAGAGTGAGGAAAGTGGCAACCGGCAAGGAAAGTGCGGTGATTAAAACATAGGCCAGAAAAAATAATCCGCCAAATACCCAAGGATGGAGCAAGAATAATTCTGTTAGGTGTTGTTGCTGGCTTTTAATTGCGCCCAGATTAACCAGGTCAGCGCCCCCGGATATATAAAAAGCCAATATCGCAATTAGCAACAAAATGGCAATCAGAATTTTTAATGTGGTTCTCATAATGATTTAAACGCACTACAGATTGGCCGATCTAAACGGCGATATCCATTGATGTTAGCGTATAAAGAGCAGAAAGCAGAGAAGTAAAGACTGTCAGGGTTCCTGCTTTTTCAAGGGCAGGGTATTGTTTAGGCAGGAAGCCCTCCCGTTTTACCGGGAGGTTTTAACATTAATGAGCAGCTGCAATAGCCTTTTCATGTTCTTTTTGACGTTCCAGCAAACGCTGAAATGAAGCTAGAGAATTGAGATGGGCATAAGCTAAAGCCAGCCAGCCTTTTTTATGCCATAACAATACGGTTTCTTCGGGTAACTTGTTTAATTTTGCCGCATCGACCATAAACAGGTTATCGAGCTTTAAAATCTTGTTTTTGCCCTGGCGAATCTTGAATGGGCAAGGTTTTAGCACGTCGGCTTGCTTGCAAGCTTCAGCAAATTCACGGGTTTTTTCAGATTGTTTTTCATACCGATTCAAAAAAGCCATAGCGCCTTTTAGTACCGGGGAGAATTCACCGGTTTCAGTTAATAAAGGTTTCCCGGTTTCTTTATTGGCAAAATGGGGTGCTTTGGCATCGATGCAGACTGCGCCTTTGGCTGACAGAATAAACGGATAACGGCGTAAAAAGGCTGGAGTGTAGACACCATCCTGCCATGTGCCCTTATCGGTCAGTAAGTGATGCCCCTGATTTACCAGTGATAACATGGCGATGGGCATGTAATTATCATTTTTATCCTTGCTGAACATGATAGGCAATTCACGGCTGGCAGCGGAAAACTCAATGGCATTAATAGGCACAGAATTAATGCTTTGGGTGTAACTTAAATCTTTTTGCGGCGTGTAACGCAAGTTTTTATGCCTTTGACGGCTTAAAACAGCAGGTTGTTGGTAAAGGGTTTCTGAAGTCATAAATCCATTCGCTATTGTAATTTGAGGAAAAAATGCCAAACCAGTGGCAACCGGTCGAAAAACTATCACAACCTTCCTGTTTTCACTAGCCTAAAACCAAAATAACAAAAACTCGCCTCAATGCCGGTTAACAATCCAGTGCCATTTTTAGTGTACTTACCCAATGAATTATCGGGCTAATTAATAACCAGAAAATATAAGCAGGGGCAAAAAATAAGCTTTGAATTATAGGGCGTTGTGGGCGTGTAAATGATGTAAATCAAGTGATTGTATTTCTTTGAGCCTGGGCTATATTACAAGACCGTCATTGTTTTTTGTAAGGAAATTAACTATGGATTTGCAGTCCAAAAAAGTGGAAGTTTTTCGCCAGGTTATTGTAATTTTGGCGATAGGGTTATCCTGCCAGCAGGTTTATGCAGATGACTTGCTAAGTTTATGGAAAGTCGCAGTCGAGAAAGATGCCAAATATCTGGCTGCCGAGCACAAATTCCTGGCCAATAAAGAAGGAGTCATTCAAACCCGGGCCCAACTTTTACCCACATTGGCCTATCAGAGAGAGTTCAAAAGCACCGACCAAACCATTAATCATTCTGATAACGTGGTTTATGGTTCAGGCTCCGATAAATACCCCACCCGCTCCTATGGCATCACATTAACCCAGTCAGTTTTCGATTTTGCCCGTTGGGAGCGTTTTTACCAGTCGAAAGCCAGCGCCAACCGGGCAGAAGTGGAATATAACCTGGCCCGCCAGGATTTATTAATACGGCTGGCTGAAAACTACTTTGCCGTGCTGGAGCGCAGCGACCAACTGGAAACCGTACAATCTGAAAAAACCGCGATGAACAAGCACTTGAGCGTGGCCGAGAAAAAACTGAAAAGTGGTCTTGGCAGAACGGTCGATGTGGAAGATGCCCGTGCCCGTTACCTGAATGCACTGAGCAAAGAGGTGGAATTACAAAGCCGTTTAACCGATAGCCGATATGCCCTGCGTGAGGTGATCAATATGATCCCCGAGAATTTGTCAGGATTACGTACCGACATCGCCCTGCAGATGCCGGCACCCGATAAAGCCGATGATTGGGTGAATACCTCGTTGAAACATAATCTCGAACTATCGGCCATGCGTTTCTCGATGGAAGAATCCCAAAAGGAGATCAATGCATTACACGCGGCGCATTACCCGACAGTGGATCTGCTGTATACCAATAAAAATGTTGAAACCGAGGGTTCGGTTTTTGGTGGTGGCAGTGATGTCGATACTGCGGACATTGCCCTGCAAATCAATGTGCCACTGTACTCCGGAGGTTTGATGTCTTCACGGGTGCGCCAGGCGGCTGAAAAGAAAAATAGTGTTTTTGAAGAGTTTAATGAAAAACAACGCTCAGTTGAGCGCGTGACTTACGATGCCTATCACCGCATCAGTGCGGCCATCATTCAGGTTGAGGCTCTTCAGCAATCTGTGAAGGCGCAGGAGCGCATGCTGCAAACCAAGGAATCAGGCTATCGCGGCGGCCAAAACAATATTCTCGAAGTGCTGGATGTGCAGCAGGATTTATCGCAAGCCCAACAGGCATTAACCAAGGCACGTTATGACTATGTGTTAAATACATTAAGGTTGAGACAGGCCTCTGGCGATCTGCAAGAAAGTGATTTGGCAGCCGTGAATGGCTGGTTAACTGATGTGCCGGCGAAACCAGCCGTTGAAGCTGTAGAAAGCGTTGAATAATAAATAATAATCCGGGGAATTCCTGATGCTGTGCCAGACAGGAAATTCCCCGGCGAAAAATACCCTGAAATATCACAATGATTTTTCAGGGGAAAGAGCGATATAAGTGGCTTACGACAAACAACAAAAACCAATAATTTAAAACGTTTGAACTGTGGCGGGAATGCTCGCCACTAGAGCAAAGGAAGTATCAAAATGCCTAGAATCCTCTACCGCCTGTTCCAGTCACGTTATGCCAAAATGCGTGGGTTGCGCCAATATATGTGGAATCGCCAGGCTTCTACGGCACGACGACGCAATACTTACCTTATTGAGCAACTGGAAAATCGTTATTTGATGTCTGCCGATGCGGCTCCTTTTGCCTTGAGTGCAGAACTGTTAAATGATGAGCTGATTGTGCAACAACTGGTGGATACCGGTTTGGCAAAAGATGGCCGCGCACATGATTTACATCTGGTGCGTCAGCACGATAAAGGCCCGCATCACCATCATGATCACAGCGATGAAGGCGACATCGAAGCGGCCAATGAGCCCGAATTACAGGCAGTATTGCGAGATGAAGAAGCGGTTACGAACGGTGTATTGGCCGAAGGTGCTGTAGAGGGCGCTGAGGCAAGTACGGAAGAAAAAATCCAGTTCGTGCAGCAACTGAATGGGCATCAGGTAGTTGTGATCGACAGGTCGGTAGAAGATTATCAGGCATTATTGGCTACCTTCATGGGCGATGAAGCAACTTCACTGGAATGGCATACCGAGACAACCAGTGCGGGTAATGTGTTGGTAGCAGAGTGGGTTTCGGCAGCGAATGTGAATCCGGAAGCGGAAGTCACAATGGATGCAGGGTTGGATAATTCCGTTGATATTAATCAGCTAATGCCAGACCTGCCCGAAGAATCTAACAGGGTAACTGTTGTTCTAATTGATTCGGCCGGTGACGGCGTTCAGCAATTGTCAGATATTCTTGCTGAATACGACGATATTTCCGCCTTGCACATATTATCCCACGGCGCGGCTGGTTTGGTGCGTTTGGGTACTGCAACGGTAAGTAGTGATAGCCTCGAACGTTATCGCCAGCAACTCGAAAGCTGGGGCAGGGCATTAAAAGCCGATGGCGATATTTTGCTGTATGGCTGTAATGTTGCGCAGGGCGAAGTAGGTATTACCTTCGTCGATCGCCTGGCAGGTGTGACTGAAGCCGATATAGCGGCTTCCGATGATTTAACCGGTAATGCCTTTATCAGTGGCGACTGGATACTGGAATTCGAGATCGGTGATGTACGTGAAGATCTTGGCTTTGCATCCAATGATCCACGATATATGGGGTTGTTGGCTGATGTACCTAAACAGGATGTGGCTGTTGTTGCTAACACATTGACTATAACAGCAGGGCAGCTTACTGGTACCCAAATCCATCCGACCAATGGAGCCGCTGTTGTTAATGCAACAGCCACTACGCTCGATTTAACCGCTTTTGCCAATGCAGTAGTCACCCTGCAAGAAGTGAACGCCAAGCTGCAAGTCGTTATCAAGGTAGGCACAAACCCAGCCACTATTATTGAATTTGAATCAGGCAAGGAATTAGGAACACTGAAACTTGACGATAGCGCGAGCCTGATATTGAAATCGAAGCTGGTAACGCTGGATATTACCGCAATGACGGATGCGGCAGTTGCCATAGGTAATGTTGGCGGTTTCTTCAGTGGAACCTCAACTGCGAATGCTTTGAGCACAACATTAAAAGTCGGGTCGAATCCGCAAACCAATAATGCCGGTGTGCCTTTATCGCTGGTTAATGGTGCGACAAAGCTTGTGGGTGTAACGCTGGATGGCGGTTCTTTGGGTACATTGGATGCGAATAGCGCTATGGATCTTGCCTTGTTATTCACCAAGGGAGGTTTGATTGGTGATGTTAAAACGGATGCTTTAACAACATTGTCAGTGCATTTTCTGGATGATATTGAAGGTCGCATTACCCAGGTGGGCACAACCGGAAACGATTACCGTTTGACGGCAGAAGGCAATAAGGAAGGTGTTCAGCAGGCGATTGAAGTGATTAATATGGAATACTTCGGCGCCGGCAAAGGCAACAGTATTGTCCATATCAGCAGTGTGGCTCCAGCAACTACCAAAGTCAGTACCGGCGGTGGTGATGATGTAATAAGAAGTGATGTCAGTAAAGATACCATGTCGGGTGGCAAAGGTGATGATACCTACCAATTCCTGGCTAACTGGGGCGTTGATGCTGTTGTTGAAAAAGCCGCAGAAGGCAGTGGCGACGCACTGGATTTCTCGGCAATCACTGCAGACCTGACGATTAATTTGCAAAGATCGGTTTCTATTACCGGCAGTACAAGTAATCCTGCCGCCGCGGATTTAGGCGTAAAAGTGACGGAAGGCACTAATGTCGTTACGTCTGCTTTTGTCGAAAATATCACGCCAGGTTCAGGGTCTAACACTTATGTTGTTTATGACCATTGGGGTTACCAGCAAGCTGCCGGTTTGCTCGGCAGTAGCAGCACTATCACTATTGGCGATGACACATTAACTGAAAAATCAACACTCGATTTAAGCAATATTACTCATGACCTAAGCATCGAGCTTCACGGTGATGGTCATGTTACCGTCACTGCTGTTGATGCTGTGACAGATTACACCTACATACTCGACGTATGGGGTGTGATGGATATCAAGGCAGGACAAGGCGCTAACACCTATTATGTGATGAGCGATACGGCTTTGCTCGGGCATATCATCAAGAACGATTCGCCTGCTGATCCTGCAGCCTATAAAAACATACTCGACTATTCAAAATTCCCGGCAGATACGGAATTGAATATATCGGTAGTTGCGGGCGATGAACTGAAGTTTGCATCAGGCCTGAATTATTCCAACGTATTGACCAAGGAAACCCAGACATTCTCGGTTGCTGCTATTGTGGCAGATACCGATCTGGTCTTTGAGCTCACTCCAACAAAAACTACCACCATTAAAAGTGTTGATTTTACCGATGCAGTAGCCACTGAAACATTCCTCAAGCAATTGCAAACAGCACTGGATTTTATGACCAGCGGCATACCGGCATTGTCAGTCAGCTATGCAGATGGAAAATTGACGGTTACATCACAATCCATTGATGTGACAGCAAGTCGAATAGCCACGCTCAAAATGAATAGCGTGCTGGGAACGCATGTTGCAGCAAGTTATTCGGAGGCTGCCAGCAAGCATGATGTGCTAATAGATTCAGTGATCAGTGTAGATGGCAGAACCTTGCTTACCGGTGGATCCGCAACCTTCAAATATGCCATGGGCTCGTTCGTGGCAGACGGTAAATTGCACAAGAACCTGGTGGTAACCGATGCTTCAGGCCTGGGCGCCGGTGAAGGCATTGGCTCGGGATTTTCTACCGGCGATGTACTAGTATTTACCAGTGCCAATGATGATATTGATATCAGCAAAAGTTCCGGCAGTGTCACGGTTTATGGTAATGCATCAGTTAATACCATAGTGTTAGGTTCGGGTGATAATACTGTTATCGCGGGCGCGGGTGATGACAGTGTCAGTGGTGGCAGGGGCGCGGATACCTATATTTTTGAAGATAACTGGGGTCACGATACTATCATTGAATCGGGTCCTGCAGCATCAGGCAAGTTCAATCCGCTGGATGCGTCTGATCCTGATATGGCTGATGAAGATGAAAACAGTCTTGGCGATCATCTCGATTTTCATCTGGTCACATCAGCAATGGTGCACCTCATTTCCGGCAATAATTATATTGCGGGTACCGGTGCCGACCAGTTGGCAACCGACCAGGCTACCTATACTGGCAGTAAACGTTCGACTGGAGAGTTTTTGGACGGTACCGGCGAATGGGTAGCGAGTAATGTCATTGATGGTACCAACTCTGTCATCATCGAAGATGAGCAATTCCAGTTCATCGACCAGATCACAGCCAGTGCCGGCGCCAATACCTTCTATTTTGGCAATGACTGGGGTCCATCGCCATCCAGGTCTAACAATTTGCTCGAAGCGGCAGCGGGTACTATAGGGTCAGGTTTTGCGGATATGGTTAACCGCGACCGTACCTTGACGATTGATACCTCGAATGTGACAGGCAATGCCTTGATCATTGATTTCCGTAATGTCACCGAAGAGCTATCGTTTACCTTTGAAAAAGAAGATGACGGTAGTATCAGTCTGACCGTTAACAAACCCGATAATGTCGGTCTCAGCTTTATGGAAGAAATGCCATTGATTGGCGAAGGTGAAGTTGAGCGTAATGAAATCAAGTTCACCAACGTGGACGCCAATACGATTATTTATGGTGGTCGAGAAGCTAACACCTTTACCATGAATAAAGGTGTAGACTTTGCCGGAACGCTGATTGGTGGTGAAGGCATCAGTTTTTCATTCCCGGATTTTACCGCCACCGATTTTTTCTCCCTCGATTCCGTTGAGCAAAATTTCGAGGCTATCGGTGATACCTATGCCCTGTTGATGGATGCGATTGTGGGTGAATTTCCGGAAATGACTGTGCGCAATACCCTCGTTTATGAAGGTTTGGGTGAAAGCATTTCTGACAGTTTCAACTTTGCCTCTTTGCGTGAAGTGAATCGCGATGATGCAACATTTCTCCATACAGTGACAGCGGAAGCAACAGCGGGTTCGTGGACGCTGGCACTCGATGCTTCATTAGCTACAGGCGATGTGTTCGAAGTAGGTTATGAAAAACAAATCGTTATAAAAACCATTAAATACCCCATCACGTCTGCCTTGAAAGAAGTGACTTATACCGGAGATAAAACTGCGTTTGCTGCTGCCATTCAAACAGCATTGCAAGCAGTCTATGGTGCCGGTGTAACTGCCGTGTTGAATGGTGATGATATTGACATCGCCGGTTTTATCCCGAATACCGGCGGCAATACTCTGGTATTCCAAAGTCCTGCATCACAAAAACTCGCAGGGTTCAGCGGCACTATCCAGAATATCCAGAATGTAACGTTTGGTTATGGCGGTACTATTGCCATAGGTTCCAACTGGGGTACGAATTTTGATTGGGGCGCATTGAGTGCCGACAAAACCGCTTTCCTGAAACAAGGATTTGATACCGGGCGTAATACTTTTTCCATAGAAGGCAACATTATTGCCGATGCACTCGCTGCGGCACAGGAGAAACTGTTAGGCGAAGACAGTACGTTAAGTAAAGGGCTGAGTTTTGTTGATGGATTATTAGGTGGTACCTTTGGCGGTTTCCTTGAGGAAACTTTTGCCCCCAGTGCCAATATATTCATGGGCCTGAGTGGCGGCGATACCTATAAATTCAGTGGCTTTTTTGGCGCCGCTGCGGTGGTAGAGGCGCCTGATGTGCTGGTGAATGGCGATAACCTGTTGCCGGAAGGCTACGATACACTTGATCTGTCAGATATGGGTTCTGACATGACCATTGAAATTTATGACCCTGCCAGTTTTAACCTGCTCGACAGCACTAAAAAGAATGCCTTCCTCAATTTGTTGGGCCTGGCTGCCGGTGAAGCGGATGATCTTTTTAGCCTGGGTGGCAACCTGGTAATTATCAAAGATGAATCACTGAAGGATTTTGTCGAGAATTTTGGTCTCGGTGCTTACAACTTTGATACTAAATGGACAGCAGTAACAGGGAATTACATTGTTGCAACGGATATTGAAAACATCATCCTTGGTGAAGGTGAAGCAACTATCAAGTTTATAGGTAGTGGCAGCCTGCAAGGCACTATTACACCTAACGATGATGGTGCGCTAACATTCGACTATTCGGAATATACAGGGGCCGCCAGTATTAATCCCAGTGCCGGGATTGATTACGAGTTGGTGCCTGCCATTGAGATAATTCCCGAGTTCAAGATTGGCGGTGTGACCATTGAAGCCGTAACGTGGGATGGCATCAGCTGGCAGTTTGGTTCGGCTTCCGGTGTTGAGGGGCATCGCTTTTTAGGCCTTGACCAATATCTTGAATTCCTCGGCGTATATACGCCTGCTAATTTTGCCATTACCGGGTTCAGTAATGTGGTAGACAGTGCGTCTAATGATACTTTTGAAGGCACCAGCGGCGATAACATTTTCCAGATCACTACCGGTGGTATAGATACGGTAGTTGGCGGTGATGGTGATACTACCACTATTCAATGGGGTGGTGTTGATCCTGCTTCTGATGAAGAAGCGGGAGATGTACTGATATTTGGCGGCGATGATGGCGCCATTGTCGGTTTGTCAGGAGCAACCGGTGAAGGTACAGGATTCAATTTTTCACAGGTCACCGAAATTGAACTGGTAAATGCCGATGCGGATTCCGCCAGTTTTGAGTTGCGTTTTCCTGCATTGCCTGCAGGTATAACATCACCCACTTTCACACTCAAACACCATGGGTTTTCCTCAACCACTACTCTGAATTTTGATTCGAGTGCGGCAACCATACAAACCGCACTGAATGAAATCATGGCGCTGGAAACGGCAGGTAATAATTACAATTTTTATGTAACCACCTATGCTGATCCTGATAATGCCTATGTCAATGTATGGTCTATTGTATTTAAACAGGATGCCATCCAGATTGTTGATGTTGGCCCGGCAATCACCGGAGTATCACCCACTGGCCTGACTAACGATGCCACTCTTTATACGGCAACCATTACCGTTGATGGTGGTACAGCACAAAACATTTCCGTAACGGGTTCTGCCGCACAAACGTATACCACCTTGCTTGCCGAGTTGAACGCCGACACTACTGATGCAACGTGGAGTATCGTTGATGGCAATCTGGTATGTACCAGCGATAGTAATCCATCAGCCGCATCTTCTCTTGCCATTGCTGATGTCGACCTGTTCGCTACCTTGACAGGCTTTGTTGCAATTAACGGTGCAGTAGAAGTGCCTGGTTCGCAAGCGGTAGACATGGGTGCCGCAATTGCTGGCGCTACGGCAACCGGCCTGTCTAACGATACTACTGAATATACAGCGACAGTCACCGTTGATGGTGGCACCGCACAGGATATATCCATCACCGGTTCAGCTGCGCAAACCTACACCGCATTGATAGCGGCACTGAATGCCGATACCACAGGCGCGATATGGAGCATTATTGGCGGTGACCTGGTATGTACCAGTGCGGGCAATCCCGGATTGGCGACAACTATAGCCATTACCGATACCGACCTGTTCAGCACCTTGACTAACTTTGCCAGTATTCTCACTGTGGTTGATGGTACCGGTGTTGCGCTGACAGCAGGCAGCATAAAGACTAACGCATCTGATGCAGTTTCATTTACTGGTATTGAACTGATTGGCGGCGGAACCGGCAACGATATCCTTTTTGGTAATAGCGAAGATAACAAATTCTATTTTAACGAACAGGATGCTGGCGAAGGTTGGGGTCATGACATCGTTTATGGTGGCAGTGGCGAGAATGAAATTGTTTTTGGTGCGGATATTGATGGTGATGTCAGTGCTGTGGAAATGGATAAGGATGCCTACCTTGTTGGTTATGATGTGGCCGATAGCCGTTATTACAAAACTCTCGATAGTTTGGTTGAGGAAGGCGGTTTTACATTATTACTGAATGTTGGCGCGACAGTCGATGCGGGTGCAGCAGTCACCGGTGTATCGAGCACCGGACTGACTAACGATGCTACTGTATATACAGCAACGGTCGCCATTGATGGTGGAGCAGCACAATCAATTTCAGTGACCGGCTCAGCGGCACAAAGCTATACCACATTGCTTGCTGAATTAAATGCTGATACTACGGGTGCAGTGTGGAGTATCATTAATGGTGATCTGGTTTGCATGAGCGACAGCAGCCCTGGCGCAGGCTCGTCAGTCACTATCGTTGATACCAATCTGTTCAGCGCATTAACAGATTTTGTAGCAGTTGATAACGCTTTTGCAATGCTGGTCAACGAGACTAACCTGACTACGCTTCAAGCCAATATTGAAAATGGCAATATCAAGAGCGTTAAAACATCGGCAGGCACCTATGATGCAGTTCACGCTGAAAAAGTCGCCGATCAGTTAACCATTTATACTCTGGAAACAACAGCAGGAAATTCGACCATCCTGGCATATAACACTGCGAAGTGGAGTGAGTACGAAGATGGCAAGGTGAAGGCCAGCATAACCGGCGACTGGGTGGGTTCAGCGCTGGATGCGGGTATGCAGGGACTCGGCAATGTAATAGATCCATTTGAAGTAGGCGGAATTGCGCTGGATCCATCTGCAGTAACCCCGGGAACTGGAGTGACCATCGTTCTGGCAGATACCGCAACAATGTTAGCTGCAGTCATTCAGGACTGGACCGATGCCGGGTATGATGTTTCCGGTTTGGGTACTGTCAATATCGTTATAGGATCATTGACAGGCAAGGAATTGGCGACGGCTGTGCCTGCAACATCAACCATTACACTGGATGCCAATGCTGCAGATGCTGGCTGGTACATTGATGCAACACTGGCCACAGACGATGTGCCCGCAGATCAGGTTGATCTCTATACCGTATTATTGCATGAAGTAGGTCATCTGTTAGGTTTTGATCATGGCCAGGAAGGATTGATGATGTCCACTATAGATGTGGGCCAACGCTACCAGCTTGAAGTGGATGTTATTCGTGACGTGACGGCATTCACTGCAGGCCTTGGCGATCTTGAAAGCGTCGCCGATAACCTCAACCAGTTTATCCTTGACCAGATCCTTACCGTTAACCTGCCATTTGCCTCCATGAACCTGGGCGATTTATTGCCGACAGGATCCTTGTCATTCCTGGATGAATTGAATGGCAGCATTGCCGATTATACAGATACGGTGACAGCCTATTTTACCGCAATGCAAACCGCAACAGTCGATCCCTCGATTGATGGGCTGTTGTCTTATTTGCGCGCAGCAGGTTATGACGCACAACGTAGCCTTGGCGGTGATAACCAGTTCGATGTCAATTTTGATTTATTGAGTTTTGCGCCGGGCGCAAGCATTCCGATTGACCTGGATGCGTGGAGTATTCCTGGCCTGCCATTTGATTTTCCGATCGGGGTGAGTGGTGATTATGAAATTCCGCTTTCCGGCGGGGTGTTCTTTAAGCTGGGCATGGGGCTTGATAGTTCAAACGCCTTTTTTATCAGTGATCCTTCCGTTGAAGCCAATATCCAGATCGGTAATGCCGCATTTGATTTCACTGAAATAAGTACGGCTGAAGATGCCGGTGGAACATTGCGCAGCTATGTTGAAGTGGCAGGTGATGTTAGCGGAAGTTACGCAGTCAATGACTGGTTATCGATTGTAGGCCTGGTCAGTGATGTCAGTGCTTCGGCGATTCATGCCATAGCATATGATGCAGGTGGCGATGTCACCCGCATCTGGCTAGAAGATGTATTAGACAGTAACCTGGTTATTGATAGTGCCAGTGTTGAATTTGGCACTGAAACCATGACAGCTGCTGATGATCTCGTCAGTATTGTCAACGCTATTGATAGTGCTTTTGTAACGGTTAGCGGTGAATTCGTGCCTGCAGACCTGGATGATGAAGTCACTACCGGTGTTGGCTCCCTGCAAATTGATGGTGAAGTATTTGATGTTACCGAAATTCGCTATAACGCCACGCTTGATCAAACCACATTTGTATTGGCCGCAGCCGTTGCCGGTGTGAGTGAATCCTCAACAGCGCAGGTTCGCCAGGCGTTTGGTGGTTCCGGAGTCGGTGGAGTTGATGCACCTATTGCCCTTCATCTCGGCATGTTCGGGCTTGATGCCGGTAAAGATGCGTTTGTCGATTTCTCGGCATCCATGTCAGCGGGGGCTGAAGGTAAATTCAAAACAGCAGATTTTGCCAGCATAACTTCCAGCTTTAGCAATTTTTATATCGGCTTTGATGAAACGCCAGAGTATGCATTGTATTTGCCGGTTGAAATGGGCGGAGTGTTAGCCGATTTAATGGAAGGCCGTGGTTACATTACCGCGTTTTCCAGCGACCTGCCTGATGATCTCAGTTTTACCCAATTGATTTATTCTTTACCGCAATCTTTAAGTTTTTCCGGTTTTGAAGATTTGCTGGAACTGAAAAGCGTTTCACTCGATATGATACTCGCTGGCCTGGAAGGCATTTTCGATGATCTCGTGGGTATCAACAAAGAAGTATGGGTAGATGCGGCTGATAACAATGCCATTTATGAACAGCGTTATGTGGATGTGCAAATCGGCACCGATGATAGCCTGGCGTTATGGGCAATGCCGGCCAGTACCTTGCTGACGACAACAACGCTGACCAGTTACAAGCAAGACAGTTTTGCCACATCGTTCTATGCCGATGATGCAGGAACGATCCGCAGTATTTCAACATGGGTAGATAAAACATCCGGCGACCGTTATCTCGGCTACGAGGATGCCGGCACTTTATATTTGTATGATGCCGAAACTGAAGAGGCTCCTGCAGTATCGACAACGGCCTTTGCTGCCAGTTATACCGTTGATAGCAGCGTAGACAGCATTATGGGCTTGAACGCAGAAGGTATCAGTGTGGAATTAAGCCAATACAATATTGGCAGTCCGGCATCTACCGTATGGGGATATGAAGCGGTTGATGATGATGGCGTAAGACACTTGTTTGCGATGGAAGAGCAGTGGGTCAACACGGGTTCCTGGCTGGATAACCAGGGTACATTCACCGCAGGTGTTGGTACACAAACAGATGTCAATGGCACAACCCTGGATTTAGTGCAGGGCGTACTCAAATCCGGTTCCCTGTACCAGAATATTGATATTATCGATCAGTCCATTGCTGATTTGTTAGGCGGTGGCGGAGTAGATTTTATTGAGTCCCTTGGCAATGCCATCAAGGATACCAGGGCTTTCCTTACTGAAGATTCCGGCATTTCAGACCTTGCCGATTATTTCAATGAAGAATTACGCACAGCGCTTGGCCTGGATGCTTCCTTCGCGCCATTAAGTTTTGGTTATTCAAACTCCACATTTGAAGTGGGCTTCGACTTGTTGTTCGAATATGCCGATAGCATTAACCTCAGTTTTGATATTGACGACCTTGGCCTGGGTGATGCATTTGGCAGCTTGCCGATTACCGCCAATGCCAGTACCGATATTGATTTTTACGCTTTTGCTGAATTGACGGCAGGTTTTGGTTTTGATCTCTCCGATATCCTGAATCCGGAATTATTCCTTGATGCCGATTCAGGATTTACTGCCGGTGTTACTGCAGAAGCACATGATGTAGAAATGACATTGGGCCTTGATGCAGGGCCAATAGGCGATATTGGCTTTATTATAGATGAAGGCGAGATATTCATTGGTGCTGAATTTAAAATGGGTTTCGAGGAGCCTGGTGAAGAAATCGATGGCGATATCGTGTATGACGGCCGTATTGGTTTTGGCGATATAGCCGATGCGTTTGATGTATCTGGCTGGGCCGATGTACAGGTTGATTTGCCGATGTATTTCCCGATCAAGGCTTTGCCGATTGGTGGTACAACTGCAGATATCAATCAGGATGGTATAGCGGATAACGTATTGCATTTTGATACTGGCGCTACCTTATCACTCGATGATGGTTTGGCGTTCAATGGTATCAATTATCTGGTGCCGGAATTCAGCATGGATTTTGATGCCACTGCATTGCTCTTTTCTGTGCTTAATGACCCGCAAATTATCCTCTCCGGGCTTAACGGCTTTTTCAAAGGGCTGGATAAGGTCGCTGATGGCATTGGCAGCATTGAACTGCCGTTGATCGGCGGTGATATGTTTGATGATCTTGCCGACAGTTTATATGCGGTAAAACCTGCGGTAATGGATGTGCGCCTGCCGGTACCAACGGACTATGTTGCCGATGGTGTTGTTGCCGATGGTAAAGTCAGCTTGAAAAACCTGTTACAGCAAATGATTGATAATGGTGATGGTGTTTTTGATGTCATCGTTAATGCAATACGTGAAGCCCTTTATGAAGGCTTGAAAGATATCAATGACCCGCTGTTTTCATTTGTGGTGCCGGTGCTTGATCAATACGGTAACCTGCAATACACCGAAGATGGCAAGATTATGACCAAGCGCCCACAAAGCGCTGATGATATCCAGCTAACACTGTCAACTGATGGCGCATTGTCTTTCAATATCATGTTTGGCGGAGTGCTGGTTGGCGATAAAGTTGAGGAAACAGATCCAGATACTGGTGAAGTGACTAACACCTATATAGACCCCTATGGCATACCTATTGATTTCTCTACGGGAATACCGGGCTTAAGCCTTGAG
>CAZTZY010000058.1:0-20686 GCA_964617765.1 uncultured Spongiibacteraceae bacterium | reverse complement strand
GATCGAAACAAGCAGTCAAAAACCTCAAGGCAACTGTTCATTGCTACTGTGTTTTGTCTGGTTATTCCTGACCTGTTTGCACAATCCGGGATAAAGATAACTACGCGTTATTCCGGGTTTAATAACAATTCCCCTTGTTTTCAGGCATCGCAAGATCGTTTGTTACAACAAGGTTTTGCTGAAGATTGGCATGCTCTTGAGACCTGTGAAAATCCACGCAATTTATGGTGGATATTGGCGCTTAAGCCCAAAGTACATGGTGGTAAAAAAACGAAAAAATCAGCTGAACATCCTGAAGAAATTGATGTTGTGTTTGAATTCAAGAGCGATTTTGGTACGCGCCTTGAGCATTTGATCACCGAGAGATACAACGGGCCGCCCAAATGGATGCCACCTCATCTGGCATATTGGGATCCTTATATCGGGGACTGGCGCTATCGCAGAACCAATCTGAATGATCGCGTGTATGAGCAGAGTGCCGACAGTGAGCTGGTGATGTTTTGGGTGAGATACGAACATGACGAGGACGGTATTATATTGGATACCAGTTTTGATTTTAGTCGTTTACTGGAAGTATTCGATGTCTCAATATTTCGGGTGGATGGTATTACATCGAAGATATTGGATTTTCTTAAAACAGGGGCAAATTAAGGAATTCTATTTATTCCTGTTACTTTTAGGGTCCCAATGGGCTGGCTATCAGGATGAGCGTGTATGAAAGCCGCATCAAAGGTCTTGGGTAAATTTTACAAAACACAGGTTTCTACTCTATGCTCATGAAAAGGAGAATTTATGAGCAAATATGAATGTCAGCAATGTAAAGAGACGTCCGTTTTACCCTTTGCCGGGGGTAAGTGTTCCAAATGTGGTTCTTTAAACATACGTAATCTTGAACACCTTAATACTCGCAAGAGCCAAAAAGGTTCGGAGGGTGGCAAAAAGTCGTTATTGATGATGTTGCTTTGGGGGTTTATTGCTTATCAGATATGGCAAAGTTATTTCAGCGGATAATACAAGGTATGGTGGATTTGCCCTTTTTTTTCATTCATTAGGGTTTTAAGCCTCTACATTCAAAATTGCCGTGTTCTGAGTAAAACCAGCGTACAGGCCTCTTCATAATCAATCCCGGCTTTCTCCAGTTGCTCATAGGCCTCGGGGTTTTCAGTGCCAGGGTTAAAAATCACTCTTTGGGGTTTGAGGTGAATGATGTGTTCAATAATTTCCTGCTGGCGTTGTGGGCCAACATACAGTGTGACTGTATTGACAGGGAAATCGATATCCTTGATGGAGGCCACAGTTTTAACACCCAGAATTTCTGCTTCCTTGATGCTGACAGGTATTACCGGATAACCTTTCTCCATTAATAATTGCTGTGCCATATAGGCATAGCGGTCTTCGTTGCCAGATGCACCCACAATAACCACATTTTTTTGCATAGTATTATTCACGTTTTTATTTCCCTGTATGCAGGCTTGAAATGATTGTGTCATTTTAGATGACTATAGTCTGGCAACGGTTTGAAAAATATCCCAATTTTGAATGAAATTTGAGCATATTTTAGTTGTTTGACGGAATAGGAAGTCGATTGTTATATTGGCTCTCGTTGTTTGTTATCTTTTATCACTAAATACTTGAGAAACAAGCAATCTTGACTAGCATTATTATAATAATTTGAACGATAGCCCGAAAATCTCAAATCCTGGTTTTTTACATGGCATGTCAATTGAGTAAGCCTTACTATCCAGATAGTGGTGGTTTATTGATTCATGTTCCTTCTTGTAAGGCTTTAATTGAAAAGTGGAGTAAAGTTGAATGGCCGATAAAGATTATAAAGTATTGATCGTGGACGATTCATTCCTGATGCGTCGCATCCTTGCCAATATTCTTGAGCTGGATCCCAGCTTTAAGGTATGCGGTGAGGCGAGTGACGGTATCGATGCACTGGAAAAGCTGACTGAACTGAATCCGGATGTGATTTTGCTCGATATCGAAATGCCGCGTATGGGCGGGATCGAGTTTTTGAGATTGTCGAAAATCCTTACGGATGCCAAAGTCATTATTGTTTCTTCTGTGGCCAGTGTGGATTCGCCGCAAGCCAAAGAGGCACTGGAATTGGGCGTGGTTGATATTGTCCATAAACCCTCCGGTGTATTAAGCCTTGATATGGAAGAGCAACGCAGTAAAGAATTGTTGCAGATCATCAGAAAAGCTGTTGGCCTGGAAGGCTAATCCGCCATGGCTGATTTACTGGAAAAACTGTGGCCCGCGTTTGTTAGCGAGGTGACCGAGCAACTCGACAGCGTTGAGTTGTTATTGGCAAAAAGTGGCTCAGCTAAATCAGTTGATGTAAATCACTTATTTCGCAATTTCCATACCATAAAAGGTAATTGTTCCATGATTGGGTTTACCAGCATGGAAGTGGTTGCGCACCGTAGTGAAGATATTCTGGCGGCAGTCCGTAATCATGAAATCATCATGAATGAACCCGTTATTGATATCTTGCTCGAATCTATCAGCTGTCTAAAAAAACAATTCCTTTCAGCCAACAGTTCGCGTGAAAATCCTGCCCAGGATGAATCGTTGGTTAAAAAACTGGTTGATTTTATTGCCACGCAATTAAAATCGCCCAGTGAAGAAGCCGCCGCAGTGGAAACTGAAGAAGAGAAAAAAGTCAAAATGGCCATTCTGTCAAAATCGGCGATGGTAGCGGTACCGGTATTGGTTTTAGGTCTCGATCGAGCGGCTAAAATAGAACAAGTGGAAGCTGCTGTTGGCAGTATGGCAGAAAAAGCCAGACAGGTTGGTTTCAAGGCTTTGGCTGGATCAATGCTGCATTTTATTGCTACGCTGAAATCAGATATACATGATAAGCGTAATCAGTTATTGATTCAGGTTGCCGAGATATTCGACGATATTCGTTTTATTTGTGCCGAGCATAATATTGATTTAGGTTTGGGCATGGGTTCCAAACTCTGTCGTAGTAAATTAACCCCCCATTATAATGAAGAGCTCGATCTGCTGACGGAGCTTCTTAACCAGCTTAAATCTTTAGATCCTAAAAAATGGGAAGTTCAACAGTGTTTAAGCCTGGTTGAATATGCGAGTAAATTATCGTCATACAGCTCCTTGTTTCATCTCGATGAACTCAATGTCAGTTGGCGTTATATCAAACAATTGGTTATAGAAGTTTCTCGTGGCTATATCGTTTTCAATAAAGCCATCATTGAAAAACTGTTAGAAATTGTCGCTCTTGCAAAAAGTAAAGAGGCACTGGCAGGTGGCAGCCCGGAATTTGAGAAAGCTTGTAAAGCCTGCAGGGAAGAATTGCAGATCATTACTGCCAAACACAACAATGAAAGGGATGAAATTGTTGATTTAAAAAACGAGATTACCTCCAAGACGACATTGTGTTTCGATTCCCTGGTTGATTTGAAAATAAATGTGCTCAATAAAATTAATGACGCCATCAATGCCGGTTTGCTGGCGGTAGAGATTGATATCAGTTTTGCGGATGAAATCACCAGTGAAAAAGTGTTAAAAGCGGTACAAACATTGGGTGAGTTGGCACATAGCCGCACCATGTTCCACGATATTGTGAATGGTGTGGCGCAGCGAACTTCTTTCAGTTTTCTGATTCTCTCAAAGAAAACGGTTGAAGATATCAATATGATTTTATCAATTATTGATAAAGGGAAAAAAACCTACACTATATTGGGGTTTGAGCATCTTTTTGGCGGCGTCAAAACTGAGAAGGTCGTGAAAGAGCCGATTAAATCCCATTCGGAGTCCGCGCAGGCAGGGGTGAATGAAGTTGCTGAGTCATCGGTCATTGAAACGGATGAGATGGCTGAAACTGAAAATCTGGTCTCTGAAACAGCCAGTTCGTTAGGTTCGCTGAAGGTTGATGGTGCTGCCATTGATGGGGTAATTTCTGATGTGGGGGAATTGATCACCCATCATAACCGCATGTCCCACCTTATCACCCAGGATGAATTTCTTATGCATCTGGCGCAATTAAAATCCCAGGCTTCGAGTAGTAATGACGCTACATCACGGGCGATTATTTTCTTTGAGCAATTACATGCACAGTTAAATACGACCAATGAAAATATGCAAACCTGTTTGAACCAGATCCAGAGTAATGTACTTGATTTGCGCGTTGTACCTATTTCCTATGCCTTTAACCGGTTTCATAAATTTGTAAGAACCATTGCTAAAAAACTGGATAAAAAAGTCATTCTGGATGTGGTGGGTGAGCAGGTTAAAGTGGATAAAGGCATGATTGATGTGCTTTCTGAGCCGCTTGCGCACATGATTCGTAATAGTATTGACCACGGCATTGAATTTCCGAAAGTACGCAAGGATTCAGGCAAAGAAGAATTTGGCCTGATCAAACTTAAGGCAGAACAACAGAGCGGTATGGTAGTGATCACTGTGGAAGATGATGGTGCTGGATTAAACCGGTCAGCCATCCTCGAAAAATGCATCTCGCTGGGCATGTTAAGGCCGGGAGAGCAATACACTGATGATGAAATATACCAGCATATTTTTGCACCGGGATTTTCTACGTCCAAGGTTTTAACTGAAACATCTGGACGCGGTGTGGGTATGGATGTGGTGAAAAGCAAAATTGTGGAAGTGGGCGGTACGGTTTCCGTTCATTCGAAAAAAGGCAAGGGAACCACGATTGAGCTGAAGTTGCCTATTTCTGCAGCCATCCAGTCGGTTATCCTCATTGACAATCATGGTCAGACGCTGGCTTTTCCTGAGCGCCATATCGTTGAGGTTATAAGTGTGCGTTCTGATGATATTCAGGTGGTGCATGGTCAGTCGGCTTTGATGCTGCGCGATAATATTGTGCCATTATATCGTCTGGATGAGTTGGTGAATTCCCAAACTTCGTTATTAACACATTCACGCTTAACGTCTTATGAAGTTGTTGTGGTTGCCAACGATCAATACATGATGGGTCTGGTTGTTGATGAGGCGCTTGGCAGGGCTGAAGTGTTAGTCAGGGATGTGCATGAGGCGATACGGCATATGGCCGGTGTTTCCGGTGCAGCTATATTAGGTGATGGCAAGGTGGTTATCATTCTCGATTGTATCGGACTTTTTGATTTGGCATTGAATAATGCCCAGAACATCATTGGAATTTCTGCGGTCAACGCGCATTAATGAGTATTTTGTATACGGCAGGTTGCTTTAAATAAGGAAAATGACATGAAAATTTCAACAAAATTACAGGGCGGCTACTTGATGATGACCATCATGGTTATTCTCTGTGGCGGGGTTGGCTATTATGGATTTACAAAACTATCCGGTTTGCTGGATTTTGTAACTACCTCCATTACAGATACTTCAGTCGGGGCATCCCAGACAACAAAAAGTATTGCTAACCAGATGCTGGCTGTTGAAAGAGTAATGGATAACGATACATCGGAAGAAAATACCGCCACCCTGGAAAAGGGCGAAGAGATGACTGCTAAAGGCATGGCCTTGTTATCCTCTTCTAATCTGCTTGATAAAAAAGCTCTCGATATTATCAATGCCAAACAAAAAGAGTTTAATGCAGTTAAAGAAAAGCTATTGAGCGAACACGCCCAGTTTGTTGATCAGATTGTTTTGCTTGATGCGAACTTTTCCGACTTTAATGAATTAATCACGTTAGCCAAAGATGCAACCGCCAAGGAATTGCGTGATGTATTGATGCGTAAATCAGCCAGCACTGAAAGTCTGGGTGCTGAATGGGCGATAGCCGATTTAACGAAAGAAACACAAATCTATCTTCTCGAAACGAAATATCTTTTTGAGAGTATTATTTCTAACAATGCCTGGGTGCAGAATTCCGAGCAGATGGATGTCACTATTGTGAATCTGGAAGAAAGTGTTGCAGATGCAGTGGATTCCAGATTTTATAAAAAAACAACGATTGCCGATGGAAAATATGCAGGTAAATTATATGCAGAAGGTTTTGATACTGCATTTGTTGAGTTGCAGGAAAATTTACAGGCAGCCTATTCAATTGGCAAAGCCCTTTCAGAAACCCGCAATCAATATCGGGATATCTCGCTGGAGTTAATTGCACTGGTTGAAAAAACTGAAGCGGCAGTCAATCAGAAAATTGTTCAGGAAAAAGCCACAATAGATTCCACTCGCACAACAACACAGGTACTTATTGTCAGTTGTGCGGTGTTTGGTGTTTTGATTTCGTTCGCGATTTACTTGATTGTCAGTGTCATGATCCAGTGGTTGCGTGATACCCAGTATGTGATGACGCAGTTAGCGAATGGTCGCTTGAAGAACAATATTAAATCCCTGCAAGCCGGTCTTGTGAGTGGTGATGATATAGTGCAAATCAATGAGGCGATTCGTCTGGTTGTCGAAAAATTTGGCCAGGTGATATCCGAGATCAGTAATGGGGCACATGCTGTCGATAATATATCCAAGAAAATCACCTTGTCGGCTAACAACATCAGTAGCGGTGCGAATGATCAGGCTACCAGTATCGAAGAGACCAGTGCATCGATAGAGCAAATGAGTGCTACCGTTTCCCAGAATAATAAAAATGCGAGTACCACCAAAAATCTCGCCATGGAAACGGCCGAATCGGCAACTGCCAGTGGCAAGGTGGTTCTCGATATGGTTAATGCCATGCGTAAAATCGCAGAAAAAGTATCGGTAATTGATGAGATTGCCTATCAAACGAATTTATTGGCCTTGAATGCTTCTATAGAGGCATCTCGTGCTGGTGAAGAAGGACGAGGATTTGCAGTGGTTGCTGCGGAGGTGAGAAAGCTGGCAGAGCGCAGTAAATTGGCGGCATCAGAAGTTATTGAAATGGCAAATGAAACGGTGAAAGTATCGGAAATGGCGGGTGAGCAATTAATGCAAATCCTGCCGAACATTGATAGAACCTCTGAACTCGTTCAGGAAATTTCAGCAGCGTCAGAAGAGCAGTCTTCAGGATTGCATGAAATTTCGTTTGCGATTTCGCAGCTGGATAAAGTGGCTCAACATAATGCATCCGCATCGTTAGAATTAACAAAAATGGCAGGTGAGATGGATTCTTCGGTATATAAACTTAGCGAAGCAATACAATTCTTTAATATCAAACAAGACTAATATTAGGCTATTGGATGAATACAACTACGACAGATCCGGCAATTGCAAAACTACTTAGCTTAATCAGCGGCTATTCTGGTCTTAAAGAAACAGACCCTTTAACCCGGAAAATTCAGTACATCCTGAAGGGATTGACTGGCCCGCAGTTAGAGCAGTGGGTGCAATCCATGCAGATGGATATTCATAAAACCGAGCTTACTGCCTTGGTGGAAGATTTGAATAATCACGAAACCTATTTTTTTCGTGATGCGGCACAGATGAAAGCTTTATCCGATAAAATTCTGCCGGCACTGATTCAAAAGAAAATTAACAAAAAAGACCATACTATAAAAATATGGTCGGCAGCCTGTTCTTCTGGCGAAGAAACCTACACTCTGGCGATGTTGTTATTACAGACATTCATTAATTTTAAGTTGAGTGTTGAGCTGAAAGAGGGTTTTATTTTGCCACCGCATGGCTGGAGGATTGAGGTATTAGGTACCGATATTTCTCGTCAGGTAATCCGTAAAGCGAAAGAAGGTCAATATGAACGCTCTGATAATGGTTTGTCATCATTCAGGAATTTTCCTGAGCCCTATATGCGTTTTTTTAAAATGACCAAAGAATATCAGGATAGCCTTGGAAATCATAAGCGGGTTTATCAGGTCAACGATGTCGTTAAACCCTTTGTTAAATTTGATCTTTTTAATTTGATGAGTCCATTGCCGCCCAGTAACGATTTTGATTTGGTGCTTTGTCGCAATTTAATGATTTATTTAAGTGAAGATGCCCAGCGTAAAGCACAAACAGTGATCAAGAGAGCATTAAATCCCGGCGGTATTTTCATGCTCAGTGCTGTGGATAAATTGCTGGAACCCAACAATGTTGAAACCTATCGTGATTTGAGTTGTGTTTATTATGAAAAAGTCCGATGAATCAATGCATGACGTTATTCTTTTTAAATCGAACGGGAAACTCGTTGCGATAGAGATTGAATATCTGATTGAGATTCTGGAGTCGGTGCCTGTTTCACCTTTACCGTTTGTGCCTGCTTTTGTGGAAGGGCTGGTGAATGTCAATGGCAAAATAATGCCGCAAGTGAATCTGGCAATACTTATCTTTAATGAACACACCCCGAGCATTGCGGCTTCCAGTAAAACTTTATTGATTGTTGATATTGATGGCATTCCAATTGCCTTAAAGATTGATCATGTTAAAGAATCTTTTACCCTGGATGGTAACACTATCACCAAACCTGAAGTGCCCGCCAAATCCACAAAATCAAAAAGTAAAAAAATTAACAAAACGTCTGGAGCTGATTTTATTATCGGCACTTTCCAGTACTTCGATGAAACCGTTATTTTATTCGATGCTTTATCTTTAAAGGATATTATTAAATCAACCGCCAAGCCTTCCGGTAAACAAGGTTTTTTGGGTAAAGTTACGCAGGTCAAAACGCAGGTTGAGAAATTTAACGAGTATCTGATTGCCGAAGTCCAATCACAGGAATATGCCATTGATCTGGTAGAAGTTAATGAAATCGTCATCATGGATTCCATTAAATCTCAACCCAGGGCTCCGGGGCTGGTTGTTGGAGTGGGTTTGGTGCGCGGTGATCCACGTTTGATTATCAGCATGGCTGAATTGTTAGGCCAAACTCGAGATGAAAGCATTAATTCTGGTGCAGTCATCATGGTGAAATTCAATAATATTCTTTGTGGTATATTGGCCGATAAAATGGTGGGTCTCGAAACTATTAATCAAAGCCAGTTGAAACAAAACAAGGAAAAAAACTATTTAACCATTGTACGCGAAGATGGTCATACCCTTACCCGGGTTGTACAGTTCAGTTCACTGTTCAATGACAAAGTGCTTGGCCAGATAAAACCATTTATGCCCAACCTTAAAAACACAGCGGCCCAGGTTGAAATCAAGCAAATAGAAATGTTGTTGTTTGAGTTTGCTGGTAATGCCTATGCCTTCAAATTGAATGATATACGTCGAATTGTTAGTGGTAAGGTGATTGAGCCAGTGCTGACCCAATGTGGTTACATCATGGGTACAATGGAGCTTGAGGGAAAAGTAGTTCCAGTCATCAATTTAATTAGTCAATTAGGCTACGATGAATCCAAAATCCCGATTACAGAGTATATAGTCGTGAATGAAAATGGTCGTGATTGGGGTTTGGCGATTGGCGAATCCGATCAAATTGTAAAAATAGATGAAAATAAAATCGATATCGTCAAAAAAGAAGATGCGCGTTATGTTTCTGCTTTCTCCAATTATGAAGATAATTTGTTAACCATATTAAATATCCATGCAATCTGTCATGACAATCATCATGCAGGGGCAGCGTAATCCGTATGTCGAACCAGTATATTCACGTGCGCTGCGAAGAGTATTCATTACTGATTGATATTACCTGGGTAGAAGAGGTCATCAACACAACGAAATATAATTCATCCTATGCCGAGATTGAGTGGCGAGACCGTAAAATGCCTTTTATGGATTTAACGGAAATTTTAATGGGCCATGCCGTACTCAATAACAAGCATTGTATTATTCTTAAAGACAGTGATGCAGGCAATATTTACCTGGGTGTTGGCGTAGGTCAGGTTGCCAATATTGAAACTATTAAAGATGAGGAATTTGAAGATTTACCGAGTCTGGATTTTCCTTTCAATGATTATTTTGACAAGGCCTATATCCGCAAAACAGGTGGAAAGTGTACATACCGACTAAAAAATCTGGTGCAGCTAAAACAAGGTAATAATGACCACTAACGTATTCATAGTAGATGATTCGGCAACAGCCAGAACAGCCTTGAGGTTAATTCTTGAGACGAGTGTGGATATTAATGTTATTGGCGTGGCGTCTAATCCGTTAATTGCGTTAAAGCGCATGAGTACCCACTGGCCTGATGTGATTATTTCAGATATAGAAATGCCTGAAATGGATGGTTTTGAGTTTCTAAAATACCTGAACCGTAATCGGCCAACACCATTTATTGTATTTTCCAATCATACAGGTTCAAGCGCAGCATCTTCTGTAGAAGCTTTATCCAAAGGTGCAGTTGAGATTATTCCCAAGCCTAATTTCGCCAATACAGAAAGTCTGGAGCAAACCAGCGCCAATATTCTTAATGCCGTGCGTGCGGCGGCCACTATTGAAATCAAATCGATGCACAGGCCGGTTGAGTCTTTTGAGCCCGTGTCTTCTTCACGAATGGAGAATTTACTTCGTGATCTTCCGCCTTTGCCCCCTTCAAGATCTACGCCACCTAATGAAACAGGCCCGGTGCCGCAAATTTCGCGTGAGGCTTTTTCAGTGATTGCCATAGGCAGTTCTACAGGTGGTACAACAATTATTGAAAAAATATTAACTCAAATGAACGTTAATTCACCGGGTGTTGTTATTGTGCAACATATGCCAGAGCTTTTTACCAAAGCATTTGCTAACAGAATTAATCAATTTTGCCAGATAGATGTAAAAGAAGCTGAAGATGGTGATGAGTTGCGGGCAGGAGTTGCACTTATTGCCCCTGGTGGCAAACATATGATGCTCGTGCGTAGAAATCTGGCAGGTTTTGGTGTGCGTGTATTTGATGCTGATTATGTGAATCGACACAAACCCTCCGTAGATGTTCTATTTAATTCTGTGGCTGAAGTAGCCAAAAAGGATGCATTGGGAATTATTTTAACGGGTATGGGCAAGGATGGCGCTAAAGGCCTTTTGGCAATGAAACAGGCAGGAGCTGAAACTATCGGTCAGGCAGAAAGTGATTGTGCTGTTTATGGCATGCCCAAGGCTGCCGAAGCGCTCGGCGCGGTTGACCAGGAAATGACATCTCATCATATTGCATTGGCAGTCAGTAAACTTAAAACCCGCTTCTGATTTTTCTGATCATTTTCCTACTAAAATTGCATGTCTTCCCAATCCGGTTTATCAGCATGATGCGACGTAATTCTGCCAAGAGTTTTTTTATTACATGGTTCTTTTGTTTGTCCCAGCCTCTTCTGGCATCCAATAATTTATCGAATTATTTACAGTCCTTTTGTCAGCAATGTGACGCGCAGGCACTAAAAGATTCAACAGGCCTTTATATACTCGAAGATGGCGAAGACGCCTTAATGAGCAGGGCGTGGTTGACGCAACATGCTGCCAATACCATAGATGTGCAATATTTTATCTGGAGCACGGATAATATAGGCATTCTTGCTGGCGAGGCATTATTAAGTGCTGCTGAACGTGGGGTGAAGGTCAGGATTATTGTTGATGATTTATTGATAGATGCCGCGGATGAAACACTCTTGTCCCTTGATAGCCACCCGAATGTCGATATAAAAATCTACAATCCCCAGCATACTGTCGGTGTCTCAACACCTAGGCATATACTTAATATCCTCAGGGGTTTTCGTACCGTCAACCAGCGGATGCATGATAAAACTGCCATTTTTGATCATGTTGTCGGGATTACCGGCGGCAGGAATATGGCCGATGAATATTTCAATTATGATCACCAATATAATTTCAGAGACAGGGATATTTTGTTAGTTGGAAAATCAGTTAACACGATGACGGATAATTTTAATGCATTCTGGACGAGCGATTTGTCAGTGCCTGTGAGTAAAATTTTACAGCATAAAAAACAACAGCTGTCCCCGCAAAAAATCCAGGCACATTGGCGGCAACTGCATGAGTATGCAGGCAATAAGGAAAATTTTGAGCCAGAGGTAAGGGCTGTTATAGATAAATTCCAGGAATATTTTGCCACTATTATGCCCGATCTAGTTTGGGGGCAAGCTGATTTTATTCATGATAAACCCGGAAAAAACAACAACACCTTTTCATTGGGTGGCGGAAGTGACATCACTAAAAAACTCACGGAAAAACTGTCGAAAGCTAAAAAAAGTGTGTTGATTGAAAGCCCCTATCTTATCTTGTCAGATGAGGCGATGGTTTTTTTCGCTGGACTGATCAATCGCGGTATCAGTATCAAGATTGTCACCAATTCGTTGGCTTCCACCGATAATCTGCAGGCGTTCAGCGGTTACCATAATCAACGTGAAGATTTGCTGGCAATGGGTATTGATATATATGAGTTCAAGCCGCATCCGCAAATCCAGAAGGATTTGATAAAGCGATATCATCGCCTGAAAAATAATAATCCGGTTTTTGCCCTGCATGCCAAAAGTATGGTGATTGATGATGAAACTGTTTTTATCGGCACATTCAATCTGGATCCGCGCTCAATGAACCTGAATACCGAGGTAGGTGTGCTGGTTAAAAATGCCAGGTTAGGCGAGCAATTACAGGGCAATATCCAGCGAGATATGCTCAGCGGTAATAGTTGGCGTATTACTAACGACTTTAATGAAGATGATGAAGTGGATTTTTCCAAACGTGCCAAATTGATGTTTTACAAAATATTGCCCATGCAGGCTTTGCTTTAGGCTGGCGGATATACGATAGCCATGGGAAGGCCGTGTTTTCCCATTTCTGTTTTGCAATAAGCCATTATTTTGTCTGCTTCGCGCTTATCGGTATCGGTATCCTGTGTTGAACCCTTATGCATAAAGTGAATGTCACTTGCCGCAGAAAATACATTCGGTGGTGACATTTCAAAATAAAATTCATGAGTTTTCATGTAAGCAAACGAAGCTTTTTCTGCAGCTTTCTGGAGTTCTTCGGGGCTTAGATCAATGCCTAAAAAGCGGGCAATGTTTTTCAGTGTGCCATCAATATCCTTTTTCATATCCTCATAACGAATAAACAATACATTGTCGTTTTGTTGTGCCAGATTCCACCAGCCCACAATATGGGCAGGCCAGCTGCCCCATAACATGTTATCACTACAAAACATGTTCACTAAAGCGCTGCGTTCAGGAAGAAATGGCCCCATCAACATCTGGAAAAAACTCGCACAACTGGAAAATGTACTTACCGGATTTCGGCTGACATAGATATATTTTGTTTTTTTATTGAACGGGCATAATTCGGCAGGCAAGTGAGTTTTGATCAGGCGTTTTTTATAGCGCGATAATAAAGGCGCCCTTTCAATGGGTACGCTGGCATTCGGGCTGCATTCCAGCCAAGGGCTGAGTGCATACATGTGTTTATAGCCGTTATCACTTAAGTCACCTTCGCCATGATGAAGTATTTCAAACACAATATTTTGCATCCAGGTGGTGCCGGATTTCATAAAGGTGGCGACAAATATATCGGTTTCAGCCGCTGGATAATTCACAGCATTGCTAAAAGTATCCGGGCTGGCAATGGCTGAAGGTGCTTTAATATGGCGGAAAGACATGGTGGGGATTTTGCGTTTTTTGATACCTTTTGCCATAAATCGCGATAAGGGCAAAAGTATAATCGCGTGTTTTTCAAGAGTCTCCTTGAACTTCTGGCGCTGGGCAAGGGGCAAGGCAAAATAACGATCGCCCTGTGTTTTTTTGATATACCAATATTGAAAGGCTATCAGGTAGAGTAATGCGGTTAATAGCAGGGCAAAGGGCAAAATTAAAATGAACCACCACATAAATATTTCCTTGCCGGATTATTGAGGGGTGTAAATTCCCGTGTTCTTGTTATTTTTTGGAGTTAAAAACCCGACCTGCACTGTGTCAGTAAGTCGGGTTAGTGGTGAATCAGTTTCAGGCTAAACGCTTGGGCAATACATCACGTAATTTATCAGCCAGATTCAGGATACATTCTTCGGTAGTTTCCCAGTCGATACAGGCATCAGTGATGGAAACGCCGTATTTCAAGTCTTCCAGATTGTCGGGAATATTCTGGTTGCCATGGCCGAGATGACTTTCAATCATAAAACCGATAATGGATTTGTTGCCCTCATGGATCTGTCCGATGACATCTTCTACTACCAACGGTTGGCGATCAGGATCTTTACTGGAATTGGCATGGCTGCAATCGATCATGATATTTTGTGCAAGGCCGGCTTTTTTTAATGCAGCTTCACACACTTTTACACTAACGGAATCATAGTTAGGTCCGGCAGCGCCACCGCGTAATACGATATGGCCATATTGGTTGCCGGTAGTGCGAATGATTGCCACCTGGCCTGCATTATTGATGCCCAGAAAACGGTGCGGGTTGGAAACTGACATCAAGGCATTAGTCGCAACGGCTAAACCACCATCGGTACCGTTTTTAAAGCCAACAGGTGAAGATAATCCGCTGGCCATTTCACGATGGGTTTGTGATTCCGTCGTGCGCGCGCCAATCGCCGACCAGGTAATCAAATCATGCATATATTGTGGTGAAATAGGGTCTAACGCTTCCGTTGAAGTTGCCAAGCCTAAAGTGGCAATATCCAGCAGCAGCTTGCGTCCGATGTGCAAGCCTTCTTCAATTTCGAAGGAATTGTTCAGGTGTGGATCATTGATCAGGCCTTTCCATCCCACCGTTGTGCGTGGCTTTTCAAAATAGACCCGCATCACAATGTAAATCGTATCGTGTACTTTATCAGCCAGTGCTTTCAATTTGTGCGCATATTCCATTGCAGCTTTCACATCATGGATAGAGCAGGGGCCAATTACCACAAATAGTCGATGATCTTTTTTATCAAGGATATTGCGAATCACCTGACGGCTTTCGGAAATCACCTGGCTGGCCCTTTCGGTCACTGGCAGCTCTTTTTTCAGTTGTGCCGGAGTAATCAATACCTGTTGTGATTCAACATTCAGATTTTCAACTTTTTCGAGGGTCATAATAATTCCAGTTACGTTTCAAGAATTCGGCAGTTTAAAGCGCTATTTATGAATAAACTCAAGCACTTTATACGGGAAAGGATAATACAACAAACCATAAGATTTGTAAGCTGTGGGCTTTATTGGTCTAATAGATGCGTTAAATTATTTAAGAGAATAGTTATGTATATCAGTCACAGAGAACGTCATCGTACCGACCGTATAGGCTGGTTAAGAGCTGCTGTTTTAGGTGCTAACGATGGCATTATTTCCACGGCGAGCCTGATTGTGGGTGTGGCAGCCAGTTCAGCAGGACGCAGCGATGTATTGGTGGCAGGTGTGGCGGCCTTGTTTGCGGGCGCAATGTCGATGGCAGCGGGTGAATATGTATCGGTGAGTTCACAGTCCGATACAGAAAATGCCGATCTTGAACGTGAGCGTAAAGAGCTCGAAACCGATCTCGACCATGAAATCGATGAATTGGCTAATATCTACGTGGGCCGGGGATTAAAACCTGAATTGGCCAGAGAAGTCGCTTTGCAACTGATGGATCACGATGCCCTCGGCGCCCATGCCCGGGATGAACTCGGTATTTCTGAAATCACTACCGCCAAACCCGTACAGGCAGCGTTGACATCAGCAGTCACTTTCTCGGTTGGCGGCATATTGCCTTTAGTGGCTGCAGTATTATTGCCAGAAGCCATCATGGTAGTGGGCGTTTCGCTGATTTCCATCGTATTACTTACTGTGTTGGGTGCAGCCGCAGCCAAGGCGGGTGGCGCATCGATGTTAACAGCTGCAGCTCGCGTTGCCGGTTGGGGGGCATTGGCAATGGCTGTAACCGCAGGTGTCGGGCATCTATTTGGTGCGGTTGTATAATTATCCATTTCGTCACTGAATCCACCGTTCATTGATCGTTTTTGTCATGATTGATTAAGGCACTGTCATTTGCACTGCGTAGCTAAAATCCGATATGGTTTACTCTCATAATGTTGCTGGAGTGTCGTTTTGAATAATTGGAATCACGAAGTTGATTTTTTGATTGTCGGCAGCGGTGGCGGTGGTATGGCCGCAGCCATTACTGCCCATCATTACGGCATGAATGCGCTGGTCATTGAAAAAGCGGCAAGCTATGGCGGAACGACAGCCTTATCGGGTGGCGTAACCTGGATTCCCAATAACCACTTGATGCCATTGGCCAATATCAAGGATTCCGAGGCTGATGCGATGTTATACCTCGAGCAAGTGGTTAGTGACGATGTGCCACGCGAGCGTTTGCTGGCTTATGTGCAGCAAGGCCCGAAAATGATCAGGTTCCTCGAAGAAAACAGCATGGTGAAATTTGATCCGGCACCAGAATACCCGGATTATTACGCTGAATTGAAAGGCGGCAAACCCGGGGCGCGTTCGCTTGATCCACGCCCGTATTCCATGCGTGAACTAGGTGATCGCCTGGTCTCCACCTTGCGCGTGACCGATCTCGTGTATAACAACAGTTTCTCCATGACGGCGGCAGAAGCCCATCTGGTATTCAGTTTTACCTGGCGCTCGCATGCGATTATATTCAAGCGGCTATTGTCGTTTTGGCTGGATATTCCCAGTCGTTTAAAGCGCTTGCCTGATAATCGCCTGACCTTGGGTAAAGCGTTAGTCGCCCGGTTGCGCCATAGCATGGATATCAAAAACATTCCGCTATGGTTAAACACCTCCGCCCAAGAATTGATAAAAGATAATGGCAAAGTGGTTGGTCTGGTGTGTGAAAAAGACGGAAAAACCCTGCGCATCAAGGCGGCCAAAGGTATTTTGTTTGCAACCGGTGGATTTGCGCACAACGAAGCCCTGCGTCAGGGTCATCATCCCCAGCCTACAGGCACCCATTGGACAGCCGCCAGTAAAAGCGATACCGGTGATGGCATCTTGATCGGCCAGCAAGCAGGTGCCAAAACCGACATGATGGGCTATGTGTGGTGGACACCCACCATGGTATTGCCTAACAAAACGGTAGAGGCGTTTATTGTCGGGAAATCCTTGCCGGGTTGCATGATTGTCAATAAAGGTGGCAAGCGTTTTCTTAACGAAGCTGAACCTTATGAGGATTTTGTCAAACATCAATATGCTGCCAATGCTGAAGTGCCCAGTATTCCCGCATTTTTTGTCTGCGATGCGCGTTATCGATATGAATATCCACTCGGCACTGCCATGGCGCACGGTAAATACATGGGTGATGCCATGTACAAGGATATGTTTGATTCCGGCTGGGTAAAAAAATCCGATACTATCGAAGGTCTGGCTGAAAAGTGCGGCATTGATCCGCAAGGTTTGCGCGAAAGCGTTGATAGAATGGCGCAATTTGCCAAACAGGGCAGGGATGATGATTTTGGCAAGGGTTCCACCCTGAATGATAAATACTACAGTGATCACCGCATTGCCCCTAACCCCTGCCTGGCACCGTTAGAAAAAGCGCCATTTTATGCCATTGAAATCTGGCCCGGTGATTTGGGCACCAAAGGCGGTTTGGTGGCCGATGAATTTGCACGTGTACTCGACGCTAATAACCAGGTGATTGAAGGCCTGTATGTGACCGGCAACAGCTCGGCATCAGTCATGGGTGACAGTTATCCAGGCGCAGGTTCCACTATTGGGCCATCCATGACTTTCGGTTATGTGGCTGCCAAACATGCCGCAGGCGTAAAAGAGTAGTGAATCTTTCAAAAGTATTACAAATAGAAGAAGAGCCGCCGCAACCCGGTGAAATAAAAGTTGTGGCTGAAGGTATCTACTGGTTGCGCATGCCATTGCCGTTGGCACTCAATCACATCAATCTTTACCTGATTGATGAGGGCGACAGTTGGACACTGGTAGATACTGGCATGAATACCGATGAAACCCGATCCTGTTGGGAAACCTTATTCAGCCAATATTTTACCAATAAACCGCTAAAACAAGTGATTGTCACGCACATGCATCCTGACCACGTTGGCCTTGCCGGCTGGTTGTGCGAGCGCTGGCGTTGCCCGATGTATATGACACAAATCGAATATTTCGCGGTACGTGCCTATACGGCTAACAACCCCGTTACATGGCAAACTGAAGGTTATTATCGCCAGTGCGGTTTGAGTGATGATTACGTCGAGTTTATGCACAAACGCCAGGCTTTTGGCAAACTGGTTTGGCAGATGCCCGGTTCATATGTGCAGTTATTCGATGGACAGGAATTAACCCTGGGTGGCAGCAGCTGGCGCATTGTGGTGGGTGGTGGCCATAGTTTCGCTCATGCTTCTTTATACAATGCCGAGAAAAAACTGCTGCTGGCCGGTGACCAGGTATTGCCACGTATATCCTCTAACGTCGGCGTAACCGCTACCGAGCCAAACGCATCGCCCTTGCATGACTGGTATCGCTCACTGGAACGTCTTGAAACGCTCGATGCACAAACCCTGGTATTGCCAGCACATAACAAACCCTTCCATGGCTTGCACCAGCGCGCCCGCGAAATTATCGAACACCATGAGCGGCAACTACTGGTGGTATTGCACGAATGCCAAACCTGGAAAATGCCGATGGATTTATTAAAGCCCTTGTTTGGCCGTGATATCGGCTTCTTTGAAATGAGCCTGGCGGTAGGTGAGTGCAAGGCGCATTTACATATGCTGCTCGACAGGGATGTCATCGATAAAAAAATAGACAATGGCGTGGAGTATTATCAGTCGAAGGTTGTTGTGGATCATGCTGTAGCCACAGAACCGCCGCGTGAAAGTTTGCAGGTGTAGTTTCCTGATCAAAACGTAGGTTGCACTTCAGTCCGACGAAATACTGACTAACTGTCATTTCGAACGCAGTGAGAAATCTAAATGTTTGAATAGAAATATTCTTCACGGTGTTTACCCTAAGTTTAAGAAGGGTTCAGAATACAGATTTTAAATGAACGTAAAAAAGGAAGAAATCATGAAAAAAATTAAAAAAGCCGGCTTATTCATTTTTCTAACAATATTAATAAGCGCCTGTACCGAAGAAAAACGTAACGAACTTTCGCGTGATGTGGTAAACGTGCTGGGTGAAAATCTCAGGGTATCGTATGTCGATGGCGGGGTAGTGGTAAAAACCTGGACAGTCAAAGACAGCAAAATCACCACCGGCAAAGACGAACACGGCATGCAATTGGGCTACTATTATTTCTGGTCAGAAGAAACCGGTTATGTGCAATTACCTGTTGAACGCACCATCATCGAAGAAATCAAATAGCCAGTGAAAAACTGGCATTCACCCGAATAAACATGATTGGGTAAGGGGCAGGTTCAAAACCTGCCCGCCTCATTGCCAACTGGCACATGTTCGCCCAGATATTGAAGAACCTTGAAATTCCGCTGGAAGAAAGCTACCCCTCATGTGCACCAACAGGCAAAGGGCCATACCCTCTATTAATACATTTAGGGGTTTTAAACCTATTATCTTGTAGATGTACACATCCTGAGGGCAACCTCAAGAATGTCTGAAGATTGAAATGTTTTTTCTACCCATTCTGTTGGGAATGAAGATACTCCATAATAGGCGCCAGAGATTTGTCCGCAAATCGCTGCAGTAGTGTCAGCATCATCACCCAAATTAGCTGCCATAAGTACTGCATCACTATAATTTTCCGTATTGAAAAAACACCAAAGGGCAGCTTCAAGAGAGGCAACCACATAACCTGTTCCAAAAATTTCGTCTCGGCTTTTGCTAATAAAAGCACCTGAAGAGATCTCTTTTATTTTTATCGTTTCTGGTTGATATGTTTGTGTGGTTATTAATTCCTCTTTTGTAGTGCCTTTAAAAATGTAAAAAAGCAATGAAGAAAAATACCTGCAGGCATCAATACATTCTGCAGTTGCATGTGTAGTACGAGAGCTTTTTCCTGAATACTTTAATACATTTTGAAAGTCAGGATAGAAATACATTGGAACAGGAGCCAGGCGCATGAGCGATCCATTACCTGCGGATCGCGGATTAATATCCCCTGAGAAAGGATCCTCTGTTTTAAGATATTTATTCAAAGCAGTTGAAACTGTCATTCCAATATCAAAACACTCCCCGGTACTGCTCATATAACCAAATCGCCACCAATTACAGTAGCGATTCATCTGGTCTATAGGATTAAAGCCATTGCAGTACAACAGTGAATGAGCAAGACACAACGCCATTGAGGTATCATCTGTCCACTGCCCAGGTTTTAAACCAAAGGGACCGCCACCTATCATATCTGTTATAGGTTCAAATGAGCCTTTGATTTTAAATTCCAAAGTTGTTCCTATCGCATCGCCAATAGCTAATCCTAGCAGGCAACCTTGAAATCTATCTGGTAATAAATCATCGGGTGACATAAATTTCCCTTTCGCGATTGATCACATGCACATAAGAGGTATCTATATCGTGAAAGGACTCCAGATAGGTTGGGGAATCGTCAAACATAAAGGCTATGCCAACATCCTTGCAATAATCGCGCTTGGCCATTTCCCATTCGATATATTCCTGCTGCGCTTTAAGATACTCGACGATAGAGAAGTAATGGGTGAAGCGGATGCCAGCCTCGGCCAGCAATCGTTCGACATGCTCATCACGTTTTATCCCGGTAATGATGTGCGCCTCGGCGCCGTCTTTTATCAGTGCATAAGCCAGCTGTTTGAAGCGCTGGGGGAATGCATCAATGACACCGTGGATATCAAGGCCAACTTTCAGTGTATTATTCATGGCTGCCTCCTTCTATCGTGACCCTCGATAATGCGGGGGAATAAATGGCTTTTACCTTCTTCGTCAATCACCCTGTACAATTTTGCCGGGCGATTGCTTCCTGCTTTCATTTCTCCGGTTTCTTCGATAATCCCGGCGTCCAGTATCCTGCGTCT
>CAZTZY010000057.1:0-21089 GCA_964617765.1 uncultured Spongiibacteraceae bacterium | reverse complement strand
TATCGCTGGGGTAAGCTTCAAGTGCGCCTGCTATGAGTGCTTCTAACTGTGTTTTCAAGCGGTATTGGGGGTTGATTGCAAATACCCTTGATTTGCCCACATTATTGCCAGTCAGGATTTTTTCTTCTTCCATTTTGAGTAATTGTTTTTGAATGGGTGTAACGCCCACGCCAAAAAAATCAGCGATTTCTTTGGCATAGCCTGATTTTTTCACCAGTAAAAAGATGAGTATTTTCTCCTGGGATTCCGCTTTTAATAGCCCTTGTAGTACAAACATGATAATGCGCAGCCTGATTTATATGATGCATGATATAGATAATATAATGCACGATATGAATTATAGCAAATTTCCGACAAGTAGAAATAAATCACAGTGGCTGGATTAATATTGATCAGTTCCAGGCTTGATTAAAACAGGAGCCATTTCTGCTGTATCAATCACCCCTGAACAAACGCCGGGTTAAGCCGTAATCGCTGCACTACCAAATCAATAAAGGTGCGTACCCGTGCCGATTTATGCCGCCCTTCACGATGAATAACATGAATAGGTATTGCCGGTAGTTCATTATCGGCAAGAATAATCTGTAACTTGCCTGCAGCGAGTTGCGAACTGATCTGGTAAGACATTAATCGCGTAATGCCAAAACCCATGCTGGCGGCAGCTATGGCGGCATCGTTAGTGGTAACCACTAAACGGGGTTTAATGCGCAAGGCTGTGATCACATTATTTTCCTGGAACTTCCATTCAGTTGACGAGCTGATACTGCTGGCAGAAATCAAGGTGTGCCCGGTCAGGTCTTGCGGGGTTTGTGGAATACCGTGTTGTTGCAGGTATTCAGGTGCAGCACAGACAACCCGGCGAATACTGCCAACGCGCAACGCATTCATACTGGAATCGGGCAGTTCGCCAATGCGAATGCCAACATCAATACCTTCTTCTATCAGGTTCACATTGCGGTCGAGCAGCAAGGCGCTGACATCCATTTCCGGGTAGAGATTCAGGTATTCCACAATCAATGGCATCACATACATTTGGCCAAATAACACGGGTGCCGTAATACTCAGGTGGCCTTTGGGTGTGGCATTAATGCCTATGACGGCATCTTCGGCATCTTCCACCTCGGCAATGATGCGTCGGGCATCCTCCAGATAGCGTTGGCCGGTTTCGGTAACACGCACATAACGGGTGGTGCGGTCGAGCAGTTTTACCTTGAGACGAGCTTCCAGACCGGCAATACAGCGTGTAACCGCCGGTGGAGACATGGCCAGGCGACGTGCTGCCCCGGCAAAACTTTCTTCTTCCGCTACCGCAACAAATACGGTCATCCACTGTAATTTATCCATCATTATTCCACTAAATGAAATTATCAATTCCATTTTAAGCATATTCTTCAACTAAAAACAATTTGTAACAATGATCCCAATCCTGATGCAGCGAGCAAACAGGCAAATTCAAGATCAACAAACACTTAAAGGTGAAGACAATGAGCAGAATAAACACAGTGAACTATGAACAGGCCAATACTGAACAAAAAGCCTTGTTTGATGCTATCAAGTCACAACTGGGCATGGTGCCTAATTTTTTAAAGGTGTTTGCCAATTCGCCAGCGGCATTGCGTGCATTTTTAGGGCTGCACTCGGTAGCGGGTGAAGGTAGCCTTGATGCTTTAACGCGTGAGCGTATTGCGCTGGCGGTAGCGCAGCAAAACAGCTGTGAATATTGTTTATCGGCGCATACAGCAATTGGCCGAAAAGCCGGCCTGGATAATCACGAAATGGCGGCGAATCGTGCCGGCAGCAGCCTCGATGCCAAAGCAGCAGTGGCGGTGAAATTTTCGCGGGCATTGGTAGAACATGCCGGTGATGTGACCACGGCAGATATTCTCGAAATGCGTAATGCCGGTTTTAGCGAATCCGATATCGTGGAAGTGATTACCCATGTGGGCATGAATATTTTGACTAACATGATTGGTAAAGCGAGCCATGTGGATATTGATTTCCCCAAAGTGCCAGTAAGCATTGCGGCCTAAACCTGTATGCCAGTGGCTGATAAGGGTCACTGGCAACCTTATTGCGGAGAAATAGCAGAATGAAAAAAATTACAATGTATAGCACGGCGATTTGCCCTTATTGTGTGCAGGCTGAAAGATTGCTGGTGAGCAAGGGCCAGAAAGTCGAAAAAATTGGTATTGATGGGTCAGATAAACTCAGGGAAGAAATGATCCAATTGACAGGCAAGCGTACTGTGCCGCAAATCTATATTGGCAATCATTATGTGGGTGGATTCGACCAGTTGGCAGCGCTGGAAAAACAGGGCAGGCTGGATGCACTTCTAACAGTTGCTTGATTAATCATTTGCAAACGAGGAGAAAATGATGGCGCGAGCATTTGCCAATATCAGTTTTACCGATAGCGTTAAAAAGGCACAATCACAGTATGGTAGCCGCGAGTCCAATGCCGGTTTTGAACAGGCAGAGGAAGAGCGCAGTGAATTGACCTTGCGTGAGGCTGAGTTTATTGGTCAGAGAGACAGTTTTTATCAGGCCACTGTGTCGGAAACCGGTTGGCCCTATGTTCAGCATCGTGGCGGGCCTGCGGGTTTTATCAAGGTGATTGATGAAAACACCCTAGGCTATGCCGATTTTCGCGGTAATCGACAATATCTCAGTGTGGGAAATTTAAACGCCAATAACCAGATTTCAATCATAATGATGGATTACCCGAACCGCAGGCGATTGAAGATTTGGGGCAGGGTAGAGATAGTGCATGCCGATGAGTTCCCTGACATAATTGCTCAGCTGGAAATACCCGGTTATCGGGCGCGGGTAGAGCGTGGCATTCTCATCAAGGTAGAAGCCTGGGACTGGAACTGCCCCCAGCATATTACGCCGCGCTATTCAGAGGCAGAAATAGCAGAGGCAGGAATAGCAGAAGCAGGAATGGCAAAAACAGTTAATGCATTACAGGAAGAAATAGCGGCATTAAAACAACAACTATTACATTACACCGAGAAGCCATAATGAATAATCTCAATGAAAAACAGTTACCACTGCCGCCGTTTACACGCGAAACAGCGTTGCAAAAAGTGCGTATGGCTGAAGATGGCTGGAATAGCCGTAACCCGCAACGTGTTGCGTTAGCCTATACACACGATAGCCAATGGCGAAATCGTGATACATTTTTATGCGGGCGAGAACAGATTGTTGAATTTTTGCAGAATAAATGGGCAAAAGAACAAGACTATCGCCTGGTGAAGGAATTATGGGCCTTCACAGACAATCGCATTGCCGTTCGTTTTGCTTATGAGTGGCATGATGCAGCAGGTCACTGGTTTCGTTCCTATGGCAATGAAAACTGGGAATTTGATGAAAACGGTCTTATGCAAACACGTTACGCCAGTATTAACGATTTACCGATTGCCCCTGCAGAGAGAAAATTTCATTGGCAGCGCACTGAAGAAACGCAAGGCAGAAGGCCGGAAAACCATGTGGGCTTGAGTGAATCAGGGTTGTAATGAATCAATCGAATCTGCTCCTATTGAACATGTCAATTGAATTCTGCGCGCTCGGGTCTATGATCATCGGGCTCGATGCAGAATCGCACCAGAATAGCTCAGGCGCAAACCCGGTTTGTATTAAATAATACTGCCAGGGTTTGGTCGAGATTATTCAGCGCTTCTTCAGTGTCGAGATATAGCTTTGTGTGTCAGGAAAAAACGGGGCAGGTTAATTTGAACCCGCATGCCTTGATATAACACTCGTTAAAAACGTCGAACAGCCAAAAAAACACCCAGGACCATAAATACCAGACCTACTGTGCGTTGTATTGATATAGGATGTTGTTGAGCACCGAATAAACTGTAGTGGTCGATGATGGCCATAGAAATTATTTGTCCGAGCAATACAAAAGAAATCGCGTTTCCAATACCAAACCTGGGTGCGACCCAGGTGATACCAAGAACGTAAAATACAACAAATAAACCACCAAAATAAAAATACAGGGGTATGGCTTGTTCAGGACTGGACTTGGGCATGCCACCGCTTAAAAATAAATACCCTAGTGATAACACCCCGGCAACGATAAATAAAATGGCTGTAGCCAGCGCCGGGCTTTGCAGTTTTGTGCCCAAGCCGGAATTGATCGCTGCCATAACAGGTATACCCAAACCTGCAATCAGCATCAGCAATGCGTAAAACACTGGATTAGGTGCGCCATTCATGACGGCAACCCAATACATTCAACGCGGATGCTGCCGTTTGGTACAAATATGGCGGGGTATTCGTCAACCCTGCGCACTTCTGACCAACCCAGTAAATCGCAAAAAAATGCACAACTTCCCGCTAAATCTGAAACAGCAAGTCCATGAGGTTGTATGCCTTCCATTTTTATACCCCTCTTTTTCGTCTGTCAGAAACTAATTCACCGCCTATACCCCAGTTGTCAGTGTCAACTTCATCGATCACAACTATCGTTGTCTCTGGGTTTTTTCCCAACACGCTTGAAAGTAACTCGGTTACGCCTGCAACCAAAGCGAGCTTTTGCTCTTTGCTGGCGCCTTCATTGGTGATTTTTATATTGACATAGGGCATACGCTTGAACTCCTGGGAAAATTTTATGTCTTGCTCGTTAGTCTGCACAAACTGTTCCCGTGACCATATTTCGCTTCAAGAGATAAGTTTGTGACAGATCTGCAGCTATGATGATTAGCTTTGGCTTAATGTAGGTTCTTCTCCAGTTCGTGTCACTAATTTATAGATAGAGATAACATGAAACCATAACCATAGTGGTGCAGGTAAAAATACTGCATACATCATAGCGCCATGTGGGGTAATGTCGCGCAATATCACCAGGGAAAGTGTGCTCGCAACAACCAATATATCGGTTAAGCCCCAAAGGTTGGCGAACCATGCGCGGCGCACTGGATTGGCGTTAATTGAAAAACAGAAAGCGGCAGCCAAACCCAGAAAACCGGCAGTAACATGTGACCAGCCATCAATGATTCCGAATCCCAGTGGCATTGCCCCGACGCTGGCATGCATCAAAAAGGTCGCACCAAAAAACACCCGGATACCTTGCATCAGCAATAACTGTTGTTGCGTCAAGCCCAGTAAATTTTTCCTGATAGCAGGTGTGCCCAGTAACAGTACGCCTACGCCGCCGACGGCAGCAACAATAACGCCAAGAAACATCGTGCCTGAAATATTCTCATTGAACAGGCTGTGGGTTGATAGTCCGAAATGAAGGGTGACGAGCCAGGCTAACAGCCCTGCTCCAATGCGATAGTGAAACCGGCCTTTGTTACTCAGTGAGAGCACCCAAAGTGTGTAGGTAATCATGAGCACATCGAGCCCAATCATGAACCAGTGAGAAGTTAAAAATGTCATGGTGCAATTCCTCTGTGAGTGTGTAAGATTGCAGTATGAACTACGGAAATAGAGGTAACTATGGCTAATAATACTGATATCAATGCAGAAACGACTGAAAAATATGAAGAAGTCGATATAATCAGTGAATTGCTGCGTTCCATGCAGGTATCGGGCAGCGTGTTACTGAACGAGGGCTATGTAGCTCCGTGGGCGGTATCCATTCCCGGCCACAAGATATTAGCTGAAAAACTGGCCGGCAATTCCCGCACGCATATTGCGGCGTTTCACCTCGTGCAGCGGGGATCAATCGTTATCGAGCTGGAAAATGGCGATCGTCACACAGCTTATGAGGGCGAGATGGTGATTTGTTACTCAGGCCAGGCACACACCATATTCCAAGGCTCAAGTACGCCGGCCCACCCTTTCGAAACGATTATGCAGAGTCGCCAGAACATATTTAAGCCAACAAAAGAAAACGAGCTGCAATCGACTTCATTGTTGTGTGGGGTATTTCAACTGCATAACACAACGTGTAACCCGTTATTTGAAGCACTCCCGCCCGTTCTCAAACTCTCAACAAAACACACAGGGCAAAATCCGCACCCATCTATAAAAGCGATCATAGACTTACTGCTCAGTGAGCTCGCACATCCATCTTATGCTCATGACTACATAGTCGGTCGCTATCTTGAACTGCTCTGTGCCAACTCCATAGGTGCATACATTCAATCCAGCAATGCCAATAGCAGTGGTTGGCTACATGCTATAAAAGAGCCCTTGGTTGCACAGGTAATTAATGCCGTACACTTGCAACCCGATTATATGTGGTCTGTTTCCAGCATGGCTGAACTCAGTCACTTGTCACCATCGCGTTTTGCAGCGCGCTTTAGTCAAATCATGGGCATGAGCCCAATGAGTTATGTTACTCAGTGGCGAATGTATTTGGCCGGCAAACTTTTGATCCTGCCACAAAGTAATATTGACAAAATTTCGTCGTCCATGGGGTATGAAAACGTTGCTGCATTTAGCCGAGCGTTCAAGAGGATTATGGGTGTATCTCCGGGAGTTTGGCGTGCGAATAATCAAGTGCAGTAAATCACCTCGTCTCAATTAAAACGGCAGGAAAATACGGAAAAATACGTGGACACCCACAAGTGGGCACTGTTTTTGGTACACAGGGCATTCAAAAAACAAGAAGCCAGACTGATTGTGTGGTTAAGGCATGTTAATTTCAATTTTCAGCCAATAGAGCTTATCATCACTGCATTGCTTAACTTTAGAGGGTAAAAATCATGTCTATACTTTTCGAACCAATCACCATCGGATCCTTAAAACTTAAAAACAGGATCATCATGGCGCCATTAACCCGCTCCCGCGCAGGTGTAGTACGTGTTCCGAATGATGTCATGTTAAATTATTACGTTCAGCGTGCCAGTGCCGGGCTTATTCTTTCGGAAGCGACTTCGGTGACCCCTATGGGAATCGGTTATGCCGATACGCCGGGTATCTGGTCAGCTGAACAGGTGGCGGGCTGGAAGAAAATTACTGCAGCCGTGCATGCTGCCGGTGGCAAGATTTTATTGCAGCTATGGCATGTGGGCCGTATTTCACATCCCATGTTCCTTAATGGTGAATTGCCGGTTGCGCCATCGGCCATCAAACCCGCTGGCAGGGTTAGCCTGGTGCGGCCAGAAACCGATTTTGTAACGCCCAGGGCGCTGGAAACGGCTGAAATCAGCGGTGTGGTAGAGACTTATCGTAAAGGTGCAGAGAATGCGCAATTAGCCGGTTTTGACGGGGTAGAGATTCATGCGGCTAACGGTTACCTTATTGACCAGTTTTTGCAGGATGGCACCAATATTCGCACAGACCAATACGGTGGCTCGATAGAAAACCGCGCACGCTTGTTGATGGAAGTAACCGATGCCGTGGTTTCTGTGTGGGGTGCCGACAAGGTAGGTGTGCATCTAGCCCCGCGCGGCGATGCATCTGATATGAAAGATTCGAATCCAAAGGCAACCTTTTGTTATGTCGCCAGTGAGTTGGCTAAAAAGCACATTGCGTTTCTTTTTGTTCGTGAATACGAAGGCCCTGACAGTATTCTTGCCGATATCAAAAAGGCGTTTGGTGGTGTGTGTATCACCAATGAACGGCTTACCAGGGAATCTGCCGAACGCTTGATTGAAAAGGGTGTTGCTGATGCGGCATCGTTCGGCAGTTTGTTTATTGCCAATCCTGATCTGCCTGCACGTTTTTCCAGTAATGCGCCGCTAAATGAAGTGGTTTGGGATACGGTATATGCCAAGGGTGATTTGGGTTATACCGATTATCCGGCGCTTTAGGGATTCTCTGAATACTTTCCTTTGGTCATTCTGAGCCCTTCTTAACGTCAGGGTAAACTCCGTGAAGAATCTTTTTAATTCTGGTTGTCAGATTTCTCGCGGAGACTGCCCTGACATTGTGAAGGGTTCTGACAGTTATTCAGAGGTGGCTTAAGTATCAGGGCAGAGGCAAGTTTTATGCTTTGCCGGTACATAAGTACGTTACTCTGCCACTGTTTGCCCTAATAAAAACCGTGTAACCTTGTTTTCAATCCATTTTACTTCGGTTTTTTCCTGCGTATTAAAGCCTACATGCCCACCATATTTCGTGTACAACACCTCTATCAATGGATTGTTGATTTCTTCTGATGTTGGATAACATTCAGGCGCCAGAATAGGATCGTCAAAGGCATTGAGCAGTAAAGTCGGTATGACAATGTTGTGCAACAAAGGTTTTGAGCTGGCCGAGGTATAATAATGATCCTGGCTGTTAAAGCCATGTACTTTGGCAGTGAACAGATGATCAAAATCACGCAGGTTTTTGCTTTGCAATAATTGGTCAACATCAAGACCTAACGCTTCTACATTTTCGCGTTGCTCGCGCACTTTGTGTAAAATGGTTTTCAGGAAGTGACGTCCGTAAAAAATATGCGGAAATTGCAGCAGCACATAAGAACAACTTAATAAATCCAGCGGTGTGGATATCGCTACAGCACGTTTAATTTCACCGGGAAGTTTTGCACCTTTTTCACCAAGATATTTCAGCATAATGTTACCGCCCATGCTGAAACCTACCAGTACAATCTGTTGATACTGGTGTGTGGCCAGTACATGTTCTATCACCAGATCCAGATCTTCACTGATGCCAGAATGATAGTGCGCATTTTTTTGGTAGGGTTCGCCCTCAGCGCAATTGCGCAGGTTCCAGGCTAACACATCATATCTAGAGTCCAGTAAGCTGCGGCCCATGGTCTGGATATAACGCGCATAGGAATTGGATTCCAGGCCATGGGAAAAAATCACCAGACGCTCATTCCCAGCTTTTACCCAATCCAGGAATAAAGTAAAACCCAGGGGATGTGCAAAAGGTTCGCGAATAAAAGGCAAGCGTTTGACCTTGCCAAAATAATGCGCAAACAGGGTATTGTAATGCCCGTTTTTAAACAGGCCGGTTGCTACATAATCGTCTATCATTCGTCTAAAACCCTACTATTTATTTCAGGGATAAAATATATATAAACCTGCACTTATTATTGTTTTCCAGCCAGCTGAAGTGGGCGTTCCTTTTCAAGCATTACAAGCATTATAAAACAGTAATGTCTTTACAAAAATCTGGATATTAATGGTATAGATATGCATTCGTGTGGAACCTTATAAGGCATGGACGAGAGAAAAGATAGCACGTAAGTATGGCAACAGGTTGAATGCAGAGGTGTTGGATGCAGACCTTCTGGCGGAACTAAAAAACCAGTCATCAAAATCAGCTTCAGGTGACTATGAATAATGACGATAATACTGAAAAACGCTCATTTCTGGTAATAGATACTTAAGCTCTTTGTTCAAATCAGCATTGACATCTTCTAGACTGGATTCATCTCACGATGAATTCCGGTTTTCGTGAAAAAGTCCCGAATTTTTTGTGATGCCCTAAATAGGCTAGGGTTCGATGGAAATACTGATAATAAAATCATAAAGGCTTTTGTTGCTGCCTGCCCAAATAACATGACCATCAACAATTATTTCTGGTCATATCGATAGCTGTTATCTATGATGCGATAACGTTTTTTATATACATTGTTAACAAAAATTTATGCGTTCATCTCCCACTATTCGTCTTGTTGTTCTGCTTGAAGCCACCAAAGGCCTTGTAGTGCTATTGGCGGGAATAGGCGTAATGTCTTTCACTCATGTGGATATCCAGCACTTTGTTGAAGAACTGGTTTTACATATGCATTTGAATCCTGCGCATCATTACCCCAATATTTTTGTTGAATATGCCAGGCAACTCACCGATGCCCGACTGGCCTTGATGGCAGCTATTGCTTTAACCTATTCACTGGTGCGTTTTATTGAGGCGTATGGGTTATGGTATTGCAAACGCTGGGCCGAATGGTTTGCTGCCATTAGTGGTTCTATTTATATTCCCCTCGAGATCTATGAGCTATTTCATGGTGGTGGCAGGTTGACGGTTTTGGCTCTGGTTATAAATATCCTGGTAGTGGGTTTGATGGTGAAAGAGTTGCGTCGCAGTAATGCAAAAAAAACTGGCAGCGCTTCTTAAAAAATTGTTATTCATCGTTACACTGTTCTGGCGCGGAAATAAAAATAATTATTAATGCCAGTGTTAGATCCATCGCTGTATTTAGAAATATCCTTTATTCATTCAGCTACAATTCAATCTTTTGGCGTTATCCTGCGCCAGATTGCTGCCAGCAAACTGCCTATCATGCAATGCGTTAGTGCTGAAATGGCGCTGGGGATATCTACACCCGAACCTGTCGGGAAATGTGTGCGCGCCAGATGTGCGCCGAGGCCAGAGTTCTGCATTCCTACTTCAATAGAGATGGTTCTGGCAACTGTTTCACTGCGATTCCAGATTTTTGACAAAAGATAACCAAAACCAAAGCCGCTGGCATGTAACAAAAACACCGCAAGAACCAGGCGCGGCCCGGCAGTAAGAACTTGTTCGCGACCGGCACCCAGTACGGAAGCTACAATCAGCGCAATCACCAATACCGCAATGGAAGGGCTAACCCGAATTACCTGCACGGTGAGTTTGGGCATGAAACGATTTAAAATAACGCCCAACGCTACAGGTAACAATACAACTTGCAAGGTTGATACAAAGAGGCCCCAGCCATCAATGGGCATTAGCGAGCCAGCAAGTTGAGATGTTAGCCATGGTGTCATGGCGACTGCTATTATGGTAGAGAGTGTGGTGAGAGTCACCGAAAGAGCCACGTTGGCACGCGCCAGATAACTGACCACATTCGAAGCTGTGCCACCAGGGCAACAGGCCACCAGGATCAAACCCACAGCATAGTTATCGGGTAGTGCCAACAATTTGGCAATCGCCCAGCCGGATAACGGCATCACTGTATATTGCAATAAAACGCCAGCAAATACCCACGAAGGAAATTTCAATACGCGGGTAAAATCTTCTGCTGTAAGGGTAATGCCCATGCCCAGCATGATGATGCCAAGGCCATAGGTAATCCAAGGCCCGGTGAACCAGGTAAACAGCGCGGGGTGCCATAAGGCCAGGGCACTGCAACCAAACACAATGAACGGGAAGGCATTGGCAAAACGGCCAAGAAAATTATCCATAGTTAAACCTGTAGTTATTCAGTCAGAATTTTTTATCATTAATAATGAAATAAACAATATTAGTGTAGACATTGATGGTGGAGAAATATAGTGCCGGTTGGCTGATTAAAAGACGCTAAAATACGATCCATAGGCTAAAGTAATAGATGGAATATTCCAATCAGGTTTACTGCAATGTCATATTTTTCTGAATATACAAAATCCATTCATACACCAGAACTGTTCTGGGGAGAAAAAGCCGAAGCGCTGGCGTGGTTTAAGCAGCCTCAGCAGGTGTTAAGCAAGGATAATAACGGTATGGAACGCTGGTTTGCCGATGGTGAACTGAATACAGCATATCTGGCCCTGGATTTTCATGTGGCGAATGGCCGTGCCGAACAAACCGCGTTGATCTACGATTCTCCGGTCACTAATACCAAACAGCAATATACCTATCGGCAGTTGCGCGATGAAGTTGCCTCGTTTGCAGGGGTGTTAAAAAGCCAGGGTGTGACCAAGGGCGATCGTGTGGTGATTTATATGCCGATGATTCCACAAGCGGTGATTGCGATGCTGGCCGTAGCACGTTTGGGTGCCATTCATTCCGTGGTATTTGGCGGTTTTGCCCCGCATGAACTGGCAGTGCGTATTGAAGATGCCGAACCGAAAGTTGTGGTGAGTGCTTCCTGTGGTGTGGAAGTGAGCCATGTTATCCCCTACAAGCCACTGTTAGATGAGGCGATTACAAAATCGGCGTTCAAACCTGGCAGTTGTATAGTGTTCCAGCGCCAGCAATTACAGGCAGATTTACAGGCTGGCCGCGATATCGACTGGGCAACAGCAATGGCCAGCGCAACACCCGCTGATTGTGTGCCGGTGAAAGGTACAGACCCCTTGTACATCCTTTACACTTCCGGAACTACCGGAAAGCCAAAGGGGGTAGTGCGCGATAATGGCGGTCATGCAGTAGCACTGAAATACAGCATGAAGGCCGTGTATAATATTGAACCTGGTGATGTGTTCTGGGCAGCTTCTGATGTCGGTTGGGTGGTAGGACATTCCTATATTGTCTATGCGCCCTTGCTTGCCGGTTGCACTACCATTGTGTATGAAGGCAAGCCGATAAAAACCCCCGATGCCGGTGCGTTCTGGCGTGTGTGTGCTGAATATAAGGTAAATGCGCTATTTGCAGCCCCCACAGCCTTTCGCGCTATCCGCAAGGAAGACCCTGATTCACTGTTATTGAAAACACACGATCTTTCGCAACTCAGAACCATTTTTATGGCCGGAGAGCGCCTTGATCCCACCACTTACCATTGGGTAAAAGACACCCTCGGTAAACCTGTTATAGACCATTGGTGGCAAACCGAAACTGGCTGGGCCATTTGTGGCAACCTTACCGGTGTGGAAATGAAAGAGCCAAAACCGGGTTCATGGACGGTGCCCATGCCTGGTTTTAATATCCATATCCTCGATGAAGAAGGCAATGAATTACCGCAGGGCAAGCAAGGCAGTATTGCACTCAAGCTACCCTTGCCACCGAGTTGCTTGCCGACGATATGGCGAGATTTTGAACGCTTCAAAAACGATTACCTGAAGGCGTACCCCGGATTTTATGTGAGTGGTGATGGCGGTTATGTCGATGAGGACGGTTATGTATTTATCATGGGTCGCACCGATGATGTGATTAACGTCGCCGGTCACAGGCTTTCTACCGGTGAGATGGAAGAAATTGTTACCAGCCATCCTGCTGTTGCAGAGTGTTGTGTTATCGGTGTGCATGATGAACTGAAAGGCCAGTTGCCGGTAGGCCTGGTGTTGCTGAAAAATGGCGTCGACATTAGCGATGCCACGCTTGAAACCGAGTTAGCCGCTATGGTGCGCAGGGAGATTGGTGGTATAGCCAGCTTTAAAACCGCCATAGTGGTACCGCGTTTGCCGAAAACCCGTTCGGGCAAAATCCTGCGCAAACTGCTACGTCAAATTGCGGATGGCAAGGAATACACAATTCCATCCACCATTGATGACCCGGCCAGCGTGCCGGAGATAGCCGCGATTATGGAAAAAATGGGTTTGGTCACACGTTGATCTTTGTTGATAATTCTGGCTAAAAAGAAAGGTTAGAATCCGGGCATTGATGCTATACGTATTATATTCATGCTTATTGAACTTGCCGGCTGCTTTTTATTGGCGATATTTATCTCGGCTTAATACTGAAATCAGTATCCACAATGGTTTTTAAAAGCGTGACTAGAACCGCAAGGCGGGAGGGGGAAAATGAATTTCGACCTGAAAATGTGTTGAAAGAAATCAAGGAAGGTAAGTTGAATCTCAAAAACAAGATTTGCAAGAGACAAGTCTTCACTCGCTCAGCCTTAGATGGACTGTATCAAGCCTATGAGCATATTGCATAACCGCCATTTTTACGGGTAACCCTTAAAAAGCTATCGAGTAACCAATTTGTATAATGGTGGCATCCAGTGCCGGAAATGTATCGTAGTTTGCCTGAATGCCTATGGCATTATCGAGTTTCTGCCCCAATTGCTGGTACTGTTCAAAACGAATATTGAATTCACTTTGCTCTGTTATTTTTAAACCAATTTTTGCACCTGCTGTTGTCGCATTAAAAGCAGCCAGGCGGGAATCGGCACTGACTTCCTGTGGAACAGGCTCGTTACTACCCAGGCTTTGCCGGTAAAAATCCGCAGCGTTTTGAGTGTACAGGCGCACATGCGGTTGCACATACAGGTAATCAGTCATGTTCCAGCGATAACTAACATCCACGGTATGTGATTTAACGCCCCAGTCATCAAACATGAAACGATATGAGATTCCTACGGTATCGCCGCGATCAAGATGATATTTGGTATCCCAGTACAAGCTGGTCTTCAAGCGTGAAGTTGGACGGCTCTCATAGATAATGCCACCGTCTGCTATGGTGAGTGGTACGCCGGTAGTGCCATCAACAATACTGACTACCTTATAAGGATCATTGAGATAGCCTGTGGCTTTATTCAGGCCCAGGGTAAATTGCATAATAGTTTGCGGGTTGATAACTTGCGTCAGGCCGACAAAAAAATCTACCGTGTCTTTATTTTTTGACGCAGCAATTTCTTTGCCTTCAATAATATCTTCACCGGGTTCTGCTTCATTATAGGGGTTAATATTTAAAATATTGTTAGGATGGTAATCTTCAATTTCACCCACATCACCTGCACCCTCGCTTTCAGTTTCTCCAGCTTCACCGGTTGTACCACCTGATGCGCCAGTGACGGTATTACAAATACCCGATGCGCCCGTAATTGTATTACAGGAGCTGCTGCCCGCATTACCTGATGCACCAGTGAGTGTGTTGTATTGATCAGCCAGCATGGCTTTGGTAGGCTCAGGCGCGCCACCCTCAGGTGTGATAGTGTCATGAGTCAGGGCAATGCCTGTGGCAAGGGTAGTATTTTTCTTGTTGAAATCACGGCTTAATCCGGCACTCACGCCGATGGATTTGTAATCATGTTCTGCGGACGTATTGAAACCCAGGTTATACCGCATCAAGCGATTGATCATGGAATCCCAGGATGTTCCAAACTGTTTACGGGTATCCTGGAAATTATTGTCCATAGGAATTTCCCCGGCATTGACCAGGGTACTGGTACCACCACTGGGCCCGGAAAATGTTTGTGGCTGATTGCTGGGTGCTGCACCATTAGGCGAGGGGCCACTGATAGTGTCATACACTATATTAATATTCAGTTTGCTATCATCAATAAAGGTTTTTTGCAGTTTTAATGTGGGTTCAGATGCCTTCACGCGATCTTTTTCACTGTAGGATAAATATGCCGTATCAATTTTCCAGCCGGCACCTTCAGCATGGCTTTGTGCAGGGCCTAACAAAGTGCATACAGCGCTGGTTAACGCCGTGGTAATTATTTTTGTATTTTTTGATTTCATGGTAATTACTTTCAGTTATGCATGCCTTGCTGCCAATACGATTTATAGTGTGGAACATGAATAGCAGAGTCAGTCTTCTTTAGCAGAATCAAGACAAACACAGCTATTCATTGATCCCTGATTAAATGATAGGGTTCTTACCTTAAGGGATGCTTAAGCATGCAGGGGTTTTTGTGACGGGGTTCATGCCGGGTACTGTATTCAGTTGGCATTTCTGCGGGTAAGTGAAAAGTAAGGGTTTTTATTTAATGCAAATGATTCTTGTTACATGATCTTGTGCGATATTGTACGGGAAGTTTTTACTGTGTGTATGCAGGGTAAAATAAGCGAAAAAGTTCACTTTTATCATGAAGTGACATTTATTGTTGGGTTGTTTCCCAGTTCAACTTCACCCTGATAAATCGTGGTCGATAACTGGCAGCAGTAATAAATGCATTCAATGGATCGGTGAAGGGTGCCAGGCTGTTCACATCATAGGAAATCAGCAAACCCTTTTCGTTAGTGAATTCTGGGTGTATTTTGGCATTGTAGGTGAATAATTGCCCGGGCTGGCTAGATTCCGGTGTTTTATAGACAAATACCGGGCCAGTCCACGGCCCTTGAGGTAGTTCTGCATACCAGGCAAGAATGTTTTCAGTAAAACCGCCGGTGTATTGGTGGCCAATCATCACATAACATTCTGCCAGCTTGCCGCATTTTAATACTTTTGTAACGCCAAGCTGGTCTTGTGTTTGAGGTGCTGCTGCCATACTCGTGCTGCCCGTCATCGGTACTGAATCGCCGGCATTTTCTGTCCAGCCATATTGCACAGGATGGCTCGATATTTTGCCCCAGTAACGCCATTTTTCCATTTGTGCCAGTTGTTCTTTTGGCACACGGCTAATGTGAATGCAATGGCCGGTGCAGAGCAAATTTCCGGCGGGTTCAGCACGCATACCATAAATGTAAATGTATTTTTCATCGTCATTCATAACCGTGCCATTCATAACAGCACCGCCATAGCTCACGCCATTATTGGGTACGTTGATATACAGAGGTTCGGCAGATCCGATGTTATCCACTGGTAATGTGGCCATGGCACTGTTATGCCATGCGAAATCAAACGCACCTGTTTCTGTTCCGGCTCCTGCCGAGGTTTGCTCCATCAACTGCAAAAAGGTAAACAGCTGTTTCTTGTCGGCGATTATGGCACCACCCCAATAATAACAGTGCCTGGCAGACGGGCATTGCGGTGGCTGGAACATGGCCACCGCATCTTTCTTCTGGATAAAGTGTTCTGCAGGGCAGTGGGCATTATCGTATGGCAAGCCTGCAAAGGAAGGCAGGCTAAAGGAAGGCAGGCTTTGTATTTCTGTGGTCTTGTTGACAGTGTTGCGCAGGTAACTGGTAAGTGTGCCGGTGCTTGTATCTTGCAGTGCCAGGGTATTGCCTTGCACAAACATGGCAGTTTCAGTATCTCGCTTGCCATCCTTACCCACTGGCCCAATAAAGGTATCGGAAAACAACCATAGGATTTTACTGTCAGGGAGTGGTGTGGAATACGTGGAATCACCGCCTGTCCAGCCCGGGCCACAGCGATTGAAATAGTCGTTAAACCGGGTATCTTCACTAACAGTCACAGAAAGCGGAGGCAATGTTGTTGGCGATGCCAGTTTTACGGCCATGCCCAGTTGCATTTCCATGGCCAGTACCGGCCATGCGCTACAAACAATACTGAAGGCCCAATAGCGAGAGAAACGAGAGAAGCGAAAAAGGTAACAAGCACGGTGCATTATTGAAGTTCGCTTAACGCTGTGCGCCAATCGGCATCCAGTGCATTGATACCGCCCGGATAAAGTACATCGAGTTGATGGATAAGTTCTTCACCATACAAAGGCTGTTTTGCATTGATGGCAAAAAGCGCCTTCATTGTATCAATGCCTTCTTGATGAGTGGTCATAAAATACATGATCGACCAGGCAATCATGTAGTGATTATTTTTCTCGTATTTGGAAGCTTCTTTCCATTGCTGATCAGGGATAGACAAATATTCACTGACAGGTTGCAGGGAATTCGTTGTCAGCATGTGCTGGAGTATGGCAACCCATTTTTTATCAGTGGGTAATAAAGGAAGATTATCTTCAATGCCATCAGTATTGGAAAACACTTCCGCAAGGCCTTCATTCAACCATTTGCTGGATTGTGCTTGTTGCATATGCAAAATGGCATGGCTTACTTCGTGATACAGGCTATTCAGAACTTTACTTTCCATGCCCCCTTTCAGGATAATTTCCCGATCAGGGGAGCGGGAATAAAAACTGTTATTTTTCATCGGATAGTTCTTTTCGCGCTGGTATTGTTCAAACGTTTCCACTGTACCAAACAGTTTAATGTTGATCGGGTATTGTGCTTGCGCAGTCCAGCCAAACCATAACTGGTAGGCGTTATACATGGCATTGATAGTGTCGTGAACAGTTTCCAGCGTTTCTTCCGACAAAGTGTAATCAATCAAATCAATATTAATTTGTAATGGTTCGGCCGGGCTTATGGCGGCTTCGCCCTGTTCACCATCCGGGATATTGTCTGTCGGTTCTTTACTATCAGGGTATTTGAGAAAATTGCCGGTTTCTTGAAGTTTTGCATCCATATTTTCACTGGTATTTTTTTCGGGCGCAGTTTCGCTGAAATGCACCTTGCCTTCTGCGTCTACCCATTTATAAATATCGGCTAGGCCAAGCGGGCTGATAAGCAATAAAGAACAGAAACAGTAAAAGCGAACAGTAAACAAGGTTAACTCCCGGGCGCAACAGGCATGAGTTAAAGTTAGCACCAATTTCTCAATATGGAAGCATATGATAACAATAGAGTGAACTGGAACACGGGTATTGTTGATCCTTCCACAATTTACCAGCCTGGCCAGTATTGGGCACGAAACAACCAGAACAAACACATACTGAGCCGATTCCAGAAAAAGGGTATGGGCAGGGAGTGCTGCTTCAGAGCTATTAGGTGAATCTGGGTTACAACTGGAAGTGTGACAAAATGTCGCGGTGTAATGCCTGCTGAATTCAACGATAATGCGCGCATTCACCGATAGCGGATAAAGAACATGGTAAAAAACAATCAGCGTTACCTGCCATCAGCCATTTTGTTACTGATGACTGTATTGCGCATTAACACCGCCTGGGCCTGTGCCACCTGTTTGTGCGGAGACCCCACCATTACCACCATGGGCACAGAAAAACCCTTTGCCGGCCGTATGCGTGTGAGTGTTGATTACCTCACTCGTGAAGAAGTGATTGGCTTGCCCTATATCAGTAAGCAAACGGTGCAGGAAGAACGCATGACCTATAATTTCAGTTATGCATTGAATGAAAAATGGATATTTGCCGCCAGTGTTCCCTTGGTAGATAAACAGGTAAAGCGATTTGATCTATCGGAAGATAAAGCCAGTGGTATCGGCGATACCGATCTTTCTGCGCGTTGGTTTATCGGTGACGATAACAGTTTCCCTGCCAAAAATTTATGGGGCGTGCAATTCGGCGTGCGCGTGCCTACATCGAAAGAAAAAAAATCCCGAGGCACAGCGATTGATTTTGATGCGCAACCCGGAGCCGGTGCCACCATTCCCAGTGTGGGAGTATGGTATGGCCGTTACCAGATGCCATGGTTTTTTTACACCAGTGCGGTAGTGCAACATGCCATGGATGAAGGTTATCAGGCATATCAGGCCGGTGATGTACTGTTGGCAACCGGCCATGCGCAATATGCGGTGAATTATCAATGGGCCTTGCAGTTAAGCCTGGATGGTCGTTTCAAGGAAAGGGACAGCTACAACAACGTCACCGATAATGATTCCGGCGGCATGCTGATTATGGCATCACCGGGTGTGGCGTGGACACCCATAGAAGATCTGGTAGTCAACGTCAGTTACCAGATACCTGCCATCGATAAACTGAATGGCGAACAAGAAGAGAAAAACGTACTGCGAATCGGGGTGGCTTATGATATTTAAGCGTTTAGTGCATATCGTATGTGTCGGCACTGTAATGGCATCATTCAGTGGCTGTATCGGTACTGGTGATAACAGCCAGCAAGCAGGCCTTGAAGTGCATATTGCCGAAGTGCATGTAGAAACTGCAGCTGCACCGATGCTAATGGCACGGTTGCCAGTAGGTGCGATAAGTGAAGCGCCATTGCCCTTGGTTGTTCCTCTCGATAATGGTTACGACCATGACCATCTCGAACATAAGGAAATCCACGATAAAAATGGACGGCAGTTATCGATATACCGTGCGTATGTAGTAATCAACAATATTGAACTGGAACCGTGCTTTAGCATCACTCAATTACCAAGGATGTTAGGCAATGGCCTGGTGCCCATGGCAGCAGCCCATGGTGGTTCAGCGGCAGAAGTTGGCGATCGTAACCTCGATGCCCCCAATGTGATAGATATTCTCACACAAGATGAAAATTTCATGCCGCTAGGAGATATCGCCATTGCCCCCGGCCGTTATTGCGGAGCCAGGGTTTCCTTTGTGCGTCTTGCCAGTATTGGCTACGGTATTCCCGAGTATGAAGCCGCTTCAGCCGATAACCCGATTACCGAACCGGAAACCCCCGATATGTCGGGCAAAATATTTGCGATAAGGGCCGATTATTGTGCAGCAATAGATGGCCTGGGTGCCTGCACACAACGCATACGCGTCGATGTGGATGATAACGGCTTGAATGAGCCGCAAACACAAACCATCGCATTCGACCAGCCACTGGAAATCAGTGCACGTTATAGCGAAGTGTATGTGGCCCTGGGTATTGCCTACGGTGAATGGTTGAGTGATGTGGATATCACCATGCTTGCCAGTGATGCCGGTGAACAACAAAAGCTGTTGAATAATATTGCGGGTTCACTGCATATCTATGAGAAGGGTATTGGGGAAGTGCCGGTGAATTTTTGAGGGTTTAAAGACGTTAAACTGTAACTCGATCAGTGAATAAAGATAGTTTTGAAAGCAATCATCCTATATTCTTGCGGGTAATAGCAGCTGAATATTGATACAACTATTTCAGCGTTTATCGACTATTCGAAATTCAAACACAAATAAGGGATTATTATGCAGCCTCTCAATACTCGTTTCATTGTTAAAACCCTACTTGCAATTCTTTGCATACCATTAGCTTTTTGGCTGGTGAATAATGAAAAACTGGTTAGTATCATTGCCGATACTAATCCACCACCTGAAAAAATCCAGAGTATCAATCAGGGCTCTTTTGAAGCAAAAGAAATCGAAATTGTCAGCCTGAAGTTACTGTCGGTTGATTATTTTTTCGCGAGATTCGAACTTGTTATCAAACAGCCGGAACCCATTTCAACTTATATCGGGGTCGAAATACCTGCTGTAAGTACTGGATTGGTGCCGAATATTGTGTTTCCTGGAAACCGGTCAATCCAGATTGATATTTTACGTGACAAGTTAAAAGATACTGCTGTAACAACGCATAGCGTAGATATCACCAATTGGCTAAATTCAAAAACGTTTTATACAAAGACTTTCAACGTCGAAATTAACTGGCCTGGCCCTGAATACAAGTCTGAACTGGTGAAGTCACCTGTTGTATCACCTGATGATTTTTCTTCGATTTCTATAGTGAATATCAATCATTTTTTACCGAATTATAAAGAAATTATAAAGGCCTTGCTGGAAGCCGGTTTGCCCATAGAAAAAGTGAATACCTTTGGCAAAATGGGAGCAGGTACCTTGTTGAATTTGGGTGAAGAAATCAATGTCGATATCTCAAGAAAAATAACCGCGTTAGTGTTATCGACATCGCCAACTGTCAATTCCGTAAGAATCAAAAACAATAATTTTTATGTTGATGGGCACGAGGTTTATATTGGAGGTCAAACTGATGTACCAGCACCGTTATCCAGGGCCAGCCTGGAAAAACTGAAGGGTGAGTTATCAGCGGCAGAATTTTACGCAATGTTAAATTTCAAACCACAAACGAATGAAGAAAAAAAAGAGGCAATGTTTGAACATATTCGTTTATTGGCAGGCTCTGAATCCAGGGAATATGCTATTGAAAATAAACCGGGTGGAGGTTTTATAGTAAAAAACTTCCGTGAGGGTTTGCTGAAATTTAATGCTGATAATGAGCCTGTTATTTATAA
>CAZTZY010000056.1:0-21430 GCA_964617765.1 uncultured Spongiibacteraceae bacterium | reverse complement strand
CGTATTGTTACCATGCGCTAAGTTCCGCTATTAATCTCGATTATTCAAAGGGCTTGTTAACCCAAATTCAGAGGCGCGATATTCTACGAAAATCAACGCCCAATGAAAACCTTTTTAAACACTAATTTACTTAAACCTTTGTATATCTTTCACTCAAACTCATAACCAAAGATAATCACTGACTATAAAGGCCATATTTTTCAAATACTTATCGCTTAAATCCTATTTTAGGTGCCCCTCCAGGCATTCCACCCTGACCCATCATGCCCTGCATACCGCGCATCATATTTTGCATGCCACCTTTCTGTGTGAGTTTTTTCATCATTTTTTGCATCTGTTTGTGCTGTTTTATAAGCCTGTTGAGATCCTGAACCTGCGTACCGGAGCCCTCTGTGATACGTCTTTTCCGTGATCCATTCAAAACATCCGGATTACGACGCTCTGCAGGCGTCATGGAATTAATGATCGCTTCCATTTGCACAAACATTTTTCCATCAACTTGTTGTTGGGCAACCTGACTCAAACCGCCCATTCCTGGCATTTTATCGAGCAATGAAGCAACGCCACCCATATTTTTCATTTGCTGTAATTGATCACGAAAATCCTCAAGATCAAACTTTTTGCCTTTTTGGATTTTCTGGGCGAGCTTTTCAGCTTTTTTCTTATCCAGTTTTTGTTCAGCTTCTTCTATTAAAGAAAGAACATCACCCATGCCAAGAATACGTGAAGCTATACGGTCAGGATGAAATAACTCCAGAGCCGCTGTTTTTTCACCGACACCCATAAATTTAATGGGCTTTCCTGTAATGGCACGCACCGACAAGGCTGCGCCACCGCGCGAATCCGCATCTGCCTTGGTTAAAATAACACCGGTTAATGGCAAGGCATCATTAAATGCTTTTGCAGTATTAGCCGCGTCCTGACCCGTCATGGCATCGACAACAAACAAGGTTTCTATAGGATTGATTGCTGAATGAAGTGATTTGATTTCAGCCATCATGGCTTCATCAATTGCCAATCGACCTGCCGTATCAACAATTAATACATCACAAAACTTTATTTTTGCTTCTTTAATGGCTGCCTGTGCAATATCAATGGGTTTTTGAGAAATATCCGATGGGAAGAAACTGACCCCAACTTCACCGGCCAACGTTCTCAACTGCTCTATGGCTGCGGGACGATAAACATCCGCACTGACAACCATCACCGATTTTTTTTCATTTTCCTTTAACATCCGCGCTAATTTTGCAACAGTTGTTGTTTTCCCAGCGCCCTGTAAACCCGCCATTAAAATCACGGCCGGGGGTTGTGTATTCAATTTCAGACCTTCTGACACATCTCCCATCATATGTATCAGTTCATCCTGCACAACCTTTATGAAGGCCTGGCTTGGACTTAAACTGGACAATACTTCCTGACCAATTGCGCGTGCTTTTACAGCCTCAACAAAATCTTTTACTACAGGTAATGCTGCATCTGCCTCAAGCAATGCCATACGCACATCACGCAAGGCATCCTTGATATTATCTTCTGTTAATCTTGCCTGACCGGTAACTTTCTTGAAAGTTTCGGATAGGCGATCGGTTAAATTCTCAAACATGATGACAAACCCTGGGCTGAATCAAACATCAACAATATACTTTATGACACCCCATTCTTCTTTACTCATAGCAATTCAGTTACTATTTCAGAATAATGGAATCTGAACAAAAAACCGGAAAAATTTTATATTTTCCTTTGCCCTTAAAAAAGTGAATTATTATAACGATAAATAGGCTTCTGGCCTAATTAACATCGCCGCGAATATAGACTATGCAAATAACTTTAACCCTTAGCGCAATTATATTGTATAGCCTTAGCCTTGCAACGCTTCTATTTCAACTGAAAAACAACAAACTTGAATCAACTCCACTTTTCAAAAGTTTTTTTTATGTCAGCGTGATGCTACATATCCTCACGTTAAACTTCAGTGTTTTCCCTAACCACACATTACAACTTGGTTTTTTCAAGGTTTCATCTTTAATTTTCTGCGTTATCGCAATGATTTCTTGCTTATCCATTATCAGAAAGCTGCCTATTGAAAGCCTTTTACTCATATTAATACCGTGTACAACATTAAGTATTGTTGTCGGGGAATGGGCTCCTGGGACTAACAATAAAATCATTACTGACTCAGGCTTAATATCGCATATTGTACTTTCGATATTGGCCTATAGCATTATTACGTTTGCGGCATTACAAGCATTGGCCCTGGCCTCCCAGGAAAGCGTCCTGAGAAAACACAACTTCAAGAGTATTTTGGAATTTTTACCACCTCTGCAAACCATGGAAAAATTATTGTTCGAAATGATATGGTTTGGATTTGCCTTACTGAGTTTATCAATTGCCAGTGGCTTTATTTTTCTGGATGACATGTTCGCGCAACATCTTGTCCATAAAACAATACTATCTATTATTGCCTGGCTAATTTTTGGTACTTTATTATATGGAAGAGCTGCTAAAGGCTGGCGCGGCATCACAGCGACCAAATGGACAATTAGCGGTTTTATATTTCTGATGCTGGCTTATTTTGGTTCAAAATTCGTTCTTGAAATCATCCTACACCGCATTTAACATTGCCAATCAAGCACCAATACTGCAATATGAAGTTGTGTTAATTACTTAGGTTTCACTTTTTGAACGACCTACCCCTCAGCCTTTTATTTGGCTCTATTGTTGTTTTAATATTGATGTCTGCTTTTTTTTCTGGCTCAGAAACCAGCATGCTATCCCTTAATCGTTATCGATTAAAACATCAGAGTAAAAACAATCATAAAGGTGCTAAACGTGCACAAAAATTATTAGATCGCCCTGAAAGGCTTATCAGCACTATTCTCATTGGCAATAATCTCGTCAATAATTTGGCTGCTGCAATTACCACATTAATAGCCATCAGAATATTCGGCAATGACAGTTCTGCCATTGCCATTGCCACCATCATTATTACTATAGTACTTCTCATCTTTGCGGAAATTACCCCCAAAACCATTGGCGCTCTCTATCCCGAAAGAACAGCTTTTTCTGCCAGCCTTCCTCTTCACTTTTTATTTATTGCTTTTTATCCGGCCGTTTGGCTACTCAACATAGTGACGGCATCATTACTCAAAATAATAGGCCTGGACCCTAACAAAAAACATCAAGATCAACTTAGCCCGGAAGAATTACGTACCATAGTAGATGATTCTAGCAGCGCGATACCCCATCGACATCAGGGGATGCTATTAAATATCCTTGATCTCGAATCAGCAACTATTGAAGACATCATGATTCCACGTGGTGAAATGTTTTGTATTGATATTGAAGATAGTGAAACCGAAATCCTGCAGCAACTTGAAAAATGCGAATTTACACGTGTACCCGTTTTTCAAGGTAACATTGACAATATTATTGGCATATTACATATGCGCAACCTCGGCAAACTACTCAGCGCCAGTGACTTTAGCAAAGATGCTTTCAAAAATATTTTACGCGAACCGCTTTTTTCTCCCGAAGGAACCGGATTGCACATACAGCTAATGAACTTCCAGAAAGAAAAAAGACGTATTGCTATTGTTATTGATGAATATGGCACAGTGCTTGGGCTTGCTACCCTTGAAGATATTCTCGAAGAAATAGTGGGCGATTTCACCTCAAATCTGGCGTTAGATGAAGAAGAATTTGAAGCACTGAAAGATGGCTCTTTCATTATTTCCGGCTCATCCTCTATCCGGGATATTAACCGCCAAACAGGATGGAAACTACCTGTTAGCGGCCCTAAAACCCTGAGTGGATTAGTGTTAGAACAACTTGAATCATTTCCTGATGCATTAGCAAGCGTAAAAATAAACGATTATGTTATTGAAATACTCGACATTCAGGACAACGTTATTGAAAAGGCACGTGTTTTTCCTTTAAAAAGAGTTGCCATTCAGGGCAATCTTTTCTTCAGATAAATCACCGGTAATATTCGCGAAGTCATTTTTGCATACTGTTTTTGTCGTGGATTGATTCTGGTTATGGTAGGCCAGAAAGCCTCGCGCTCATCCCCAACCAATTCTTGCGCTATCGCTGCAAAACTATGTGTACCAACACAAACATTCACTTCAGGAACTTTTTGCAGATTAAGCCACCAGACCGGATCATTGGGTTGGCCATTATTGGAACCCACCACCACGACACCCTCTTTATAGGGATAACATGCCAAAACAACAGGACGAATTTGGCCAGATTTTCGGCCAATGGTGTCAATCAGGGCAATATCAATACCTCCAAGCCTGGCTCCTAATCTACCCCCACTGGATTTATATAATGCAATATGTACCTTCCCAAACCACTTCCAATTTGCCATTTCTTATTCTCCCCGCTCCGCTATTTCTATTAATGTAGATGGCCTTGGCAATAACTTCCTCATCCGTTTGCATGAATTACCCATGACACAGACACACTTTCAAAGTACATCTTTAACACAAGCAATTATTTTAATTCACCCATCTATGTGTAGAATGAGTTAACGCTTTCAACCTTTATGTGAAGAAAATCATGACTACAGATAATGATAAGACGCAGATTTTTGAACACCCTGCCGAGCGACCAGAAGCGCCAGGCGAATCTACTGTACTGAGTGCCACGGAGGTTGAAAGCTTCAAAACCCAACATGCAGACCCTGATGCCACCCAATTAATCCAACCTGATGCAGATGCCACACAAATCATCAGTGATGCCACGGTTGAACTTGCCGAAAAAACTCAATCCACTGTGCTGGCTGGCGGTACAGAAGCCATTGTCGAAGCTACCAGCACTAAATTCACTCCGCGAGTGGGCATTGGTTCAGTCATTAAAGACCGATTCACCCTGGAAAAGCTTCTCGGGCGCGGCGGCATGGGTGAAGTTTATCTGGCGATAGATAAGCGCAAAGTCGAAGCACAGGACAAAAACCCGTACGTCGCTTTTAAGGTTTTAGGGGACAGTTTCAAAAAACATCCACAAGCGTTTATTTCAATGCAGCGCGAAGCCAGAAAAACCCAGGATCTGGCGCATCCGAATATTGTTACAGTTTATGATTTTGATCGGCAGGGCGATACTGCTTACATCACGATGGAAGCCCTGAGCGGCAAACCCATGGATGAAGAAATACGCAGCGACGCACGACCACTTGAAGAAGCTATAGATCTCATTACCCAATGCGCCCGTGGCCTGGCATACGCACATCAAAAAGGCCTGGTACATTCCGATTTAAAACCCGGCAATTTATTCCTCACCAAAGAAGGCACTGTAAAACTGCTCGATTTTGGTATTGCCAGAGCCTTTAAATCAGGAAAAGATTTAAAAGATGGCCCACAAACTAAAGATGATACCGTCTTTGATGCCGGAGAACTGGGCGCGTTAACACCAGCATATGCCAGCTGGGAAATGATTCAGGGCGAAGAACCACATCCGTCTGATGACGTTTATGCCATGGGATTGATTGCCTATGAATTACTGACTGGCAAACATCCTTTTAATAAAACCATGGCTACTAAAGCGATGGAACAAGGATTGACACCAGAAAAAGTAAAAGGCCTTACTAAACAACAATGGCAGGCCATTACGGGTGCTTTAGCCTTCAAACGTGAAGACCGTATACTGGATGCACAAGAGTTTTTACAAAAATTCACGGCCAAAAGTAAAACCCCTTTATATATAGCTGCAACAGTTATCACTGCTGCCTTTATCACTATTGGAAGCATGTATTTTCTGAAAGCGCCTGAATTAGGTCCTGAAATACCTTTTAGTGAGCTTCCCGCTGAAACCCAACAAAAAATTACAGCAGAACTGGCGGATGCCAAAATGGCTATCCAGTTTGAGGATTATAATGGTGCATTAACAACACTGGACATGGCATTTGCCTTACACCCTTACAATCCAGAAGTTATGGCCATGTTTGATGACGTTCTAGATACAATCCTGCAGTCTATTGCCAGCCAAAGCAAAGGTGATCGCCTGAAAATGGTTGAATCGATGTTGCAATATGAAGCGTTAAAAACCAATAAAAAATTACTGGAATACAAGGAATCAATCTAGATGCACAGGAGCCTGAAAACAGGCTCTTTTCTAAAATCCCTGCATTCCAGTAGACTTCGATTCACAAACTGAAGTTACTTTCTAGCACACAGCGATTAAATGTGACTCAGGACACGAAAAAAAGAAATTAATCTGCCTGAAAATAGAAATTTGCATTAACCTGCCCATGCAATATTAAATATTTTTAATCTATTCCCAATCCAACATTACAAAAGCTGTGAACTATGGGCATAATCCCCAGAAAACACTACAATCATTGATATACGTCAACTCAACTTACGTCAGGAATGCCATCATGGAGCAAAATATTTTTCGGCCTTACTTCTTAAAAATCGCTGCAACTTCTCTCACAGTGAGCCTTTTGAGTTGCTCTTCCAGCGCGCCAGAAACTTCAGTTGAAGCTAAAGCCCAATCAAAAACTGAACGGATTGCAGCACTGCAAATAGTAGATTGCCTGCTACCCGGACAAACACGTATGCTCGGAAATCAGGTCTACATAACGCCAAGACGTCCAGCAACCATTACCGCTGCAGATTGTGGAATTCGCGGTGGTGAATATGTGGCATATGATCGGGCCGATTATAAAACTGCTTTAGCGGTATGGATGCCATCAGCCGAAACCGGTGATGCGGAAGCACAAGCCAATGTAGGTGAAATTTTTGAACGCGGATTAGGAGGTGAACCTAATTATGAAGTCGCCGCAATCTGGTATCAAAAATCAGCCGACCAAGGTAACAAACGCGCATTATTCAATCTTGGTACGCTCTACGAACAAGGGCTTGGCGTAGAAAAAGACAAACTCATTGCCATGAACTACTACCGTCAGGCTTGGGGCTTACCTGAAGACAGCATCGTTTATCAATCCGCCATGGAAGAGCAACAAAAAGAAATGGAAGCCAAACTACGAACAGAAGTCGAAAAGAAAGATACACAACTACGTTTATTACAAACCCAGATTGCCGCTTTAACAACCGACCTGCAACAACAAAAAAATAATGCTGCCCAAATATCCACGCTTAATGAAATGATTGCAGACTTGAAAGCTGACAGTATCGCCAGCAAAGCCAAACTCGCTACTGTAGTAGCTGCCTCAACTGTCACTTCAAATGCGCTGAAATTAAGAACCGTTGTCAGTAAAGACCAAAAAACCTTCAAAGTGACCGGGGAAGATATTGTCGGAAAAGACATTAATTTCGGCAAATATTATGCGTTGGTTATTGGAGTACAAAATTATGACAATGTAGAAAGTCTTGATACGCCTGTTAACGATATTAATGCTGTAGCAGATGTACTTAGCCAGAATTATGGTTTCACTGTAGAAAAAGTTGTTAATGCCGATAACGTTTCTATCATGGAAGCCATTAATAACCTCAATCAGCAATTAACTGAAAATGATAACTTGTTGATATTCTATGCTGGTCATGGCGTAAGATTAGCTACAGACAATATCGAATCAGGTTATTGGCTACCTACCAACGCTGACGCACCACCGCGCGATACCAACTGGGTATCTAATGAATTCATTACACGCCATCTTTCCCGTATTAATGCCAAACGTGTTTTGGTAGTAGCTGATTCCTGTTATGCAGGCTTATTGTCTTCTTCGCCTGATATATTAATGGTAGGCAACCAACAAAACAGTGCTGAGTTTTTGAAATATAAAGCCAACAAACGCTCTCGCTTACTCTTGTCATCGGGCGGAGACAAACCGGTTCTTGATAGTAATGGCGAAAAGCATTCTATCTTTGCTACAGCTTTTGTAGACACCTTAAAAAATAACAAAGAAATTATGACCGGCCCACAACTCTTCAAAGCTGTTCATGACAGGGTTGTAAAAGAATCAACAGCTGCCAAATTCAAACAAGAGCCGCAATATAAGGCAATTAAGGGTGCAGGCCATGAAGTAGGCGAATTCTTCTTTGTACCCAAAAAGAGTAGCTGATTTTATTGAATAGGATTCAATTATAATGAAAAAAATATTAACGATTTTTGTGTGTCTTGTATTTTCCACTAGCGCGCTCGCAGACCTGCTTACATTCTCAGGTCAGTATGCTATTGAACTTGAAGAAAAGGCTGCCGAAGCCAATCAACATCTTTATGATGACCTTCAAGCGCTAGGCTGCCCTGAAACTAGCCTTGATATCGCCTCTCAAGCCTGCTCTAACGATTTTACATTTATGGTATGGGAAAAAGTTCGAGAACTCGTACAAACTGCCAATGACTTATGTGATCCTCTAGATAACTGCGGATCATCGGAATTTAGCTTGCAAGTTAGTCTCGAAGCATTGGGAAAAGCATTACGCTGGCACTCAGCAGAAGAATACACCACACAATCTGATATGGCAGACAGTTTTCTGGGCGGCCAATTAACGAATCTGCAAACTCGTGTCAGTGCTATTCGCTCAGGTGCTACAGGTTTTAATTTATCAGGAACGCCCCAACAAAACAGTGATGAATGGATTGCGTTATATAATGCTGATTATGCAGGCTTAAATTCCGGAGATGAAAAAGACCCAGTCTGGTCACCATGGGGTGGCTTTCTAAATCTATCCTATAACTGGGGCAGTCAGGATCCTACCGAACACGAAGCTGCATACGATTCTGATGGCACCGGCATTAATGCCGGTTTTGACTACCGACTAACTGACACCTGGGCTATCGGTACCACTTTTGCTGTACAAATGGATCGTATTGATTTTGATTCAGAGAAAAGTGTTGTCGATGGAAAAGTAGATATGACAGCCTATTCATTAATTCCTTTTCTGCTTTACCAGGCACCCGAATGGTTTTTCCTGACATCCATTGGTTATCAACAAGCTAATTTTGATAGCGAGCGAGGTATTCGCTATAACTCTGGCAATGTGAATATTCCTGACACTGACACCCGCGAAGACAGCGAAAACAATGCTAACATGTATTCTGCGTCGCTGGCGACTGGATATACCTGGTATATACCATCCTACCCCGCATTAAGTATTGAACCATCACTAACAGTTAATTATCAAAACACCACCATTGATGCTTTCAAAGAAAAAGACTTAAAAAATGACAATTTTAATTTATTGATCAAGGAACAAAAGTTTGATGCCCTGGAAAGTATTCTAGCACTGAGGCTGCAGCATGTTTTCTCGTCTTCAATCGGAGTTATCGTTCCTTTCATTGATTTAGCGCACCATACCCAGCACGAAACCGATCCACACATTATTGAAGCAACCTATGTAAACGCTACCTACAGTTTTTCTACAGCCTCGTTTTTCAGATTCGAAAGTAACCCTATTGAGAAAAGTTACGAGACTTACACCATTGGCAGTTCGTTTGTATTACGCGGAGCACGTCAAAATACCTTAGGTGGGCCAGCAACCGGAGGCTTACAAGGATTCATTAGTGCCAGCACTGTACAAAATATAACTGCTTTTAAGCAGAACACCATTGCTGGCGGACTAAGATACGAATTTTAATTCTTTAACGAATTAAAAATATACACCCTGAAAATAGCAAAATAAAACTGCTCTTTTTTAAAAGATTTATCTAACTTTTAAATAATGGCAAATTTAATGATTGCTTAAACAAGACAGTTTAAATAGTAGGGCATAATTATGAATAGCCGGAATATATATCGATCAATACCCACTATCAAATACCTAAAAAAATACGAACAGATTTTTCAGGCAACCATACTGACCAGTGTAATTTTTATCGCATCCTGTGGCAAAGACGCCGGTATTGATTATAAAAATGAACAAGGCGAACCAGTGGCCAGTGCCAAGGCTCTCCTGCTAGGCGAGCAAACAGCTTCAGAACCCACCACCTATCAGGCACGTGCGAATAGTGAAGTGACTTTAACAGGCAAAGACAGCGATAGCGATTATGCCCCGATACTGCAATTCGACTGGGAGCAAGTGGATAGCTCTGGCTATGATGTAGAATTAATTGAACGTAATGATAGCACATCTGTATTTAACGCTCCTAACGTAAACACACCAACGCAACTGCAATTCAAACTGAGCATTACTGATGCCAATGGCAAAAGTGATGAAGATCTGGTTTCCATTAACATTATTCCTGCAGATGATGTGGATCATTTTATTTCACACCCCACCAATAGCTATAACAAGTTTTATATCAAAGCAGTATTAAATGATGCAGATTCTACTGATGCTACTACTGACTCATTTAGCTTTGATGTAGTGACCATCGCCCACTGGATACGCCGCGATGGTTCAAACGACCAGTTGGAAATCAATCGCCAAACTATTAATAGTGAATTTCCTGCTAACTTCGCTCCAACCACAGGATATAACGGCATCAATGATCCTCGTAATCCTGTAATGTTTATACCCATTCCCCGCATTGATGCGGATGACATCAACAAACACTTTGAAACTGTTGAACGTGAACGTCGTGTTGAACGTTATTTAATAGACGATATTATTCTTGAAACAAAAATTGAACTTACCAATAACGGCGGGAAAACTTTTGAGTTTTTTGCTCTCGATACTATTGATCCAACCATCGATTTAACACCGCATATTATTGATTTAACCAATCTGGTATTTGAAGGCCCTATAACAGCAACTGAAATATTAGATAGCAGCGAAGCCAGCGTAAGCCTTTCAGTAACAAAACTGCTTTCTGCGATGAATCTGGAAAGCTATATAACAGCCAGCAATTATTACGATTTAATTGACCCTGCCAAAGAATTTGAAAAACTGGAAGACTGGTTTATTTATGCAGGTTTCAAGGATATCAATGGCAACTGGATTGCAACTGATGCTGCCAGGGCACTTTATGTTAATAATTACGATCTTGGCTTCGGCCGTGACATGTATTCACGCAAAGATGCAGATGGCAACGTTTTCAGTTTTGTGGTGAATTACCAGTCAATAGAAGCAGGCATAAACAAGTTAGGCGAATTTGCTTTAGTAGCCATGGAATACACTGCCAATCCTGATACAACCCCTGGCGCCGATGAAAAAATCGTCAAGTTCTATGCTTATATTTATGATGAAAGAGAAGGTGGATTTGTACGCTCAAAAAGTCTTAATTTTGATGGCCGCGGAGAAAAATACATTCCCGGTGCTTGCACAGGTTGTCACCAGGGTATCAGCGGCGGCAAAGATTTTCTGGATATAACCCAAGCCGATCTTGGCGCTACTTTCTTACCTTGGGATGTCAGTGCATTCTTGTTTGCAGACGCTGAGGAACAGAAATATATCGAAAGTACATTAAATCTCGAAAGCTTTTCTGCCGCACAAATTAGCCAGTACAGTCGTGAAGCACAAGAGGAGCAAATTCGGCAGTTGAATTTGCATGCACTTGCAACCTATGTCGATAACCCTTCTGAACATTCTACCTCTATAGAATTAGTTCATGGTTGGTATGGAGACGAGACTAACAGACTTCCTGTTGATGAGTTGCCAGAAAGTACCTTTAACGAAGATTTTACACCTTCTGGCTGGGCTGCGGAACCTGAGCTCTATCATGATGTATTTGCTGGCCATTGCCGCATGTGTCACACACAACTTAACAGCGCAACAAAAAACTTCGACAACTATAATGAATTTATCACTAATACAAAACTGATAAACTATGTTTACAAACGCGGGCTGATGCCTTTAGCTCGTTTATCCATGGATAGATTTTGGGCATCCATCTATAACTCCACTTCAGCTGCTGATATTTTACGCGCTCATCTTGAATCGTTAGGAAGCACAGTACCTGCATTTCCAGGCGCACCAGTACCTTCAATGAGTGTTTCACCCGCAGGAATTGGCATTGCTACCGTTAACGATGTCATTACTGTTAACGCTTCTGGCAGTCTTTTCAGTTCCAGTTTTGTCTGGTCACTTACGCCTCCTTTCGGTTCATCAACAATCCTTGGGTCTACGAGTGGTCCAATTACCTCCTTTCAGGCTGACACACCAGGTGGTGACTATGACCTACAACTGACTGTTTATAATGATAATGGCGATTCAGAAACCTTGACCACGACAATCTCTATCATTGATCGCACACCTACCGCTGAATGTCTTACAGCCAATTCCTCCGCGATGACAGCAGCAGGTGCACTGGATAACATTCCGGTTGTATCGCAACTATCAGTATCTTTAGGTGATGGTGGTGTTTATATTTCTGATGTTATTGATGGAACCTATGGCACAGCCAGTATTGATGCCGACACACAAACTATCAATTATCAATTAAATAATCCTTTCTCTCGTGGCTCTGATACTATTTATTATCAAGTCATGGATGCAGATGGTAGCCCATCCAATACCAATGCCCTTTGTGGCAATGGTGGCCATAGTGGCTATGCCGCCATTACTATTGATTCAACCCCCACAGGGAATTTAAATCCAGGGTCACTTTCTGCAACACGGGATAGCGTAAAAAATACTTATGAAATAGATTTAAGTTGGGCAGCACCTACTGGCATTACTGCTGAAAGTTATAAGGTATACAAAGTAGGTAATGCGACACCCATAGCTACGGTCACAGCCCCGACAACCAGCTATAGCCATACAGGCTTAACACCCAATACTACCTATGACTACGAAGTAACAGCCGTAGTGGCCAGTTCTGAATCCAGCCCATCGAGTTCTGCTTCAGCAACAACATTGGCTTTATTACCTACCACTCTTGCTGCGCCGACTGCAACAACCAGCCAGATTGGACTTACCTGGTCTGCACCAACGGGTTCAGTGAGTAACTACAAGGTCTACCTGGAAGGTAACGGCACAGCAATTGCTACTGTCACTGCCCCCACAACAGCCTATACACATACCGGATTAACCTCAGGCCAAACCTACAAATACCAGGTCAGCGGCGTAGATGCATTACCTCAGGAATCATCAAAAACTGCATCAGTGACAAAAACGGTAATACCTGCAGCTCCTACAGGTCTTGTGTTAAGTGCTGGCGCCGATCCAACCTCGGAAATCCAGCTCAACTGGACAACGCCCTCAGGAGTCAGGGATCACTACTGTATTTATCGTGACGGTTCCGCAGCCGGCACAACAACAAGTAACTCCTATCTGGATACTGGCTCCGGCGGCTTGGCTTCTTATCATTTATATTCATATTATGTGACTGCAGTATCTGCATCCACAACCAACTGTATTGGTGTTGAATCTTCACAGAGCAATACACAAACCTTGCGTACTGCAGCTGCTGGTGGAGCCACTACCGAACCTGTTCTGGATAGTGCTACTGTCGATGTAGTGAATGATGCATCTGAAATTGATTTGGCATGGACTCCAGCGACTGCAATAACAGCTACAGGTTATAAGGTTTATCGCGGAGGGTCATTAATAGCTACATTGGGCGATGTCACCAGCTATTCAAATACGGGGCTAACTTATAACACTTCGTATTCCTATAAAGTCACTGCGCTATATGATCCAGGTGACGGTAGTACCGCCGAGACAGCTTTCTCCAATACCATTACAACCAGTACCGACAGCCTGATACCTAGCGGAGTTGGTGGCTCAGCAACTTCAACTACTGCTATTACAGTGACATGGGCAGCTCCCGCAGCCAATGTTGATGCTTCCGGATACACCATTTATCGTGATGGTGTCAGCAGAGGAACAAGCAGTGCGGCCACATTTAATGATACTGGATTAACTGAAGGCACAGTTTACGCCTATACAATCACCGCAAAACAAGGCAGCCAAACATCTTCAGCATCTGCTGCCGGTAACGTTGCAACTATGCCTACAGCACCTTCAGCACCCACCTTCGGCACACAAACGACGAGTTCACTAGTTGTCAACTGGACAGCACCTGATGCAGATTCAGGTTATACCTATGACGTGCAATTCAGTACTGACAACTCCACATGGAGCAGTCTGGTTACCGGTGTTTCCACCTTAACCTCTACCCATACAGGAAGGACTGCTGGCACTTTGTATTACTACCGCGTTAGAGCAATAAAAAATAGTGTCAATAGTGCCTGGGGTTCTTCGGCTTCAAAAAGTACATTACCCAATGCACCCACCGGAGTAACTGCTGCAGATGCCACTGCCACTACAACCATTGGCATTTCATGGACAGCCCCGGCTAGCGGCAATGTCTCTACTTATAATGTTTATCGAGGCGCTACATTAATTTGCTCTGGCAGTGCTACCACCAGCTGTAGCGATACAGGCAGAACACCTGGAACTTCATTTAGTTACACTGTTAAATCGGTGGCCAATTCCGAGCTATCAGCCGCCAGTTCAGCTGATAATGGTTACACAGCACCTAACAATGTCACCATAGGAACAGCGACAGCAACCAGCAAATCGGCAATCACTTTAACATGGACTAACGCTACAGGTGCATCAAGCTATAATATTTACAATGACAGTACTGGTCTTGTTGTATTAAATGACGCTGGTACCCCTGCCTCCATAACCGGTTTATCCAGTTATACTGCTTATACCTTCAAGATTAAAGCTGTTAGTGCTGATGGATTTGAGTCTTTAAGTTTTAGTGGCAACGCCTCAGCAACAACTTATGTATCCTACTCAACCAATATAGGTAATGGATTAATTGGCACCGGTGGAAGTTGTACTGGTTGCCATGGTGCAGCTCTCCATCAGGGCACTAGTGGCGCAGATGTATCTGCGTATTTCCCGACCTGCGTCACTAATAACAGTGGTGATTGTTCTGCTTATATAACTACTGGTTGTGTCAGCGGCACCATGTGCTGGACCCCTACGCATCCTTATCGCGACTTGATTCGTTCCTGGGTGAGCGAAGGCTCGAATCGAAGCAACTGATAAAAAAGCCGGCAATAGCCGGCTTTTTATTTTGATAGTTAGTATATTTCTTAAGTAAACACTAACTTCCCTTTTTCTGACTTCACTTGTATAGCATCATGCGGTTTATATTTACCCGATAAAATCGCCATGGATAACGGGTCTTCAATCAATCGCTGTATGGCGCGCTTCAAAGGCCTTGCACCAAACACAGGATCATAACCCGCATCGATGACAACTTGCATCGCTGCATCATCTAACTCAATAGTTAAATCGCGATCACGTAAACGATTACGCAATAAATTCAACTGCAAGTCTGCAATATTGCGGATATGTTCCTTGCCTAGCGGATGAAAATACACAATATCATCCAGACGATTCAACAACTCAGGCCTGAAGTTTTGCGTCACGATATCCATCACTGCTGTTTTGATGGCTGCAGGCTCAGCGACTCCAGTCATTTGCTGGATAACATCTGAACCCAAGTTTGATGTCATTACTATGACCGCATTACGAAAATCCACTGTTCGGCCCTGACTATCGGTTAAACGTCCTTCATCCAATACCTGTAGTAAAATATTGAACACATCAGGGTGCGCTTTTTCAACTTCATCCAATAATATCAAAGTATAGGGGCGACGACGCACAGCCTCGGTCAAATAACCGCCTTCTTCATAACCCACATAGCCAGGAGGTGCACCAATCAAACGCGATACGGCATGTTTCTCCATGAACTCTGACATATCGATACGCACCAAAGCTTCCTTGGTATCAAAAAGGAAGTTAGCGAGACTTTTACATAACTCGGTTTTACCCACACCGGTTGGCCCTAAAAACAGGAATGAACCATTAGGGCGATTGGGATCTGAAAGCCCGGCACGAGAACGACGCACCGCACTGGATACGGCGGCAATGGCTTCATGTTGGCCTATCACATTTTTATGCAGCTCATCTTCCATATGCAATAATTTTTCTTTCTCGCCCTCCAGCATTTTACTCACTGGAACACCGGTCCATTTCGAAACCACTTCAGCAATTTCTTCTTCGGTGACACGATTCCGTAACAATTGTTTTTCAGTTTTTTTATCACCCTGCAAAGATGCTTCAGCGAGTTTTTTCTCTAACGCGGGAATAACACCGTATTGTAGTTCAGACATTCTGCTCAGGTTGGATTTACGACTTTCAAACTCCAGTTCCATGCGCGCTTTTTCCAGATCGACCTTGATTTGTTGCGAACCTTGTAAACTGGATTTTTCAGATTTCCATATTTCCTCCAGATCAGCATATTCTTTTTCAGCTTTCGCAATTTCTTGCTCCAGTTGCTGCAACTGTATCTTGGAAGATTCATCCTTGTCTTTCTTCACCGCTTCACGCTGTATTTTCAGCTGAATCAAACGCCGCTCAAGTTTATCCATCACCTCCGGTTTGGAATCAATTTCCATGCGAATACGACTGGCCGCTTCATCAATCAAATCAATCGCCTTATCGGGCAAGTTTCTATCAGTGATATAACGTGTCGATAATTTAGTGGCTGCAATAATGGCCGAATCAGAAATATCCACACCATGATGCACTTCATAACGCTCTTTCAAACCGCGCAAAATAGCAATGGTATCTTCTTCCGAAGGCTGGTCTACTAACACCTTCTGAAAGCGGCGCTCAAGCGCTGCATCTTTTTCAATATACTGACGAAACTCATTTAATGTCGTTGCTCCCACACAATGCAATTCACCACGGGCTAATGCGGGCTTCAACATATTCCCGGCATCCATCGAACCTTCCGCTTTACCAGCACCGACCATAGTATGAATTTCATCAATAAACAGAATCACTTGCCCTTCCTGTTTTGACAAATCTTTTAACAAGGCTTTCATGCGCTCCTCAAATTCCCCACGGAATTTCGCACCGGCAATCAACGAACCCATGTCGAGTGATAATAGCCGTTTGTTTTTTAAACCTTCGGGCACCTCTCCATTGACAATGCGCTGGGCAAGACCTTCAACAATGGCCGTTTTACCCACACCCGGCTCACCGATAATCACCGGATTATTTTTGGTGCGACGCTGTAACACTTGAATCGTGCGGCGGATTTCATCATCGCGCCCAATCACTGGATCAAGCTTGCCTTGTCTTGCACGCTCGGTAATATCAATGGTGTACTTCTCCAAAGCCTGACGGTTCTCTTCACTATTTTGATCGGTCACGTTTTCCCCTCCTCGTATTTCATTCACTAACTGTTCAATATTGGCTTTGATAAAACCTGATTTTTCAAATATTTTCTTGATAGCCAGATCACTGTCAAATACCGCCAACAAAACCACTTCGGTGGCGACAAATTGATCCTTGTTTTTCGCAGCGACTTTGTCAGCCAAAGCAAATAATTTCACCAGATCATTGGAAGCACCTACTCCACCAGAATTACTGCTTACTTCTGGCAGGTTTCCCAATGCGGAGGCTAATTCAGTTTTCAATTTTCTTACATCACCGCTGGCGCGATTCAAAATACTGCTCAACAAACTATTGTTGTCTTCCAGCAATATGCTAAACAAATGCACGGGCTCAATCATGGTGTGATTCTTTTGAATCGCCAATGATTGGGCTGCCATCACAGCTTGTTGTAACGGGTTGGTCATCTTTTCAATTTGCATAAACTCTCCTCCCAAAATCTCATGCTGTAGTAATGGGGGTTAAACCTTCTTTTTCAAATATAGGGTGTATAGAACACCTGTGAAGTGATTTATATCAAGAGATGGCTTGAATAGCCTTTAATGGATAATTTCTGTAAATAGCAGGAAATCGGTTCGTCAATCACTGACAATCTTACTTTCAACATGAGGGATAAATGGATATAACCAGGGAATGTCTACATCGATCATGGAAGCACCTTAAAAGTGCTTCAGTGGAAAAAAACTACAACGCCAATACAAACATATAAATACAAATACCGTAACCCGCGAGAAATACCAAGGAGCGCAATATGTCTTGATTAACGATGTAAAACACACCATGCAATATCCTGAGAACTAAAAATATCATCGTCAGATTGGCATATTGCTCAACCGGAACCTGAGTAATATAGACCGCCAATAAGGCTGCCGAATAGACCGCCAATGCTTCCCAGGCATTCATTTGAGCTGCAACGGCTCTCGAACCACAACCTACCAGTTTGGTATTTTGTTCACGTGGATGTTTGTTATCTACCATGCCCAATTGTTTATGGCGGTAATAACCGCTGATCCAGCCACAGATTATTGGCAAAAGACACAGAATCATGAGAACTAAAATCGATGTATGCATTGAAAACCTCGAAAATTTAAACCGCAAAATACTTTTGAATGTGTAACAAGATAAAAAGAGGGATTAATTAACAGCACAAAAACAAACAACCCGGTTTTTACACCGGGTTGTGTTTAAAACTATTTACCCATTGTTTTCAAATTTGCAGGTGTATAGAACTTTTCACCTCGGGGATTAGCCATCAAATTAGGTTGTTTGGTTTCATTCACCAAACGCTGGGCAACATAGGCACCTGATTGCAAATCATGGAAAACCTGCGCACGAGCAATGTAAGCCTTCAACAGATAATCATAGAGTGTATTAAGAATACCTACACGCCATAAATAACCACGACCATCGTAACTTTCAACTAACGCAAATTGCCAACTGTCTTCATCAACATAGAAACGACGTTTTGCATATACATGACGTTGACCCTGTTTAAGCGTCGCCTCTACGATCCAGACACGATGCAACTCATAACGCATATAATCAGGGTTGGCATGGCCTTCTTGCAATAAAGTTGCGTAAGTCACTGTCGAGTCATCAAATTTATAGTTGTGGTAAGGAATATAAATTTCTTTTTTACCTACCAGGCTCCAGTTATAACGTACCATCGCACCATTAAAACCTAACGAATCATCTACAGTCACCAATCCGCCCGGGCCATCCGGCGTATCAAAGCCAACCGTTGGTGCGCGACGCACACGACGCGAACCCGGAATATATACCCACGCCTTACGTTCGCCTTTCACTTGATCCAATGCTTCATGAATAATTGTCATCTGGCCTTTTTGACGATCCGGCTTTTCAATAGTGACATGAACATAAGCAGCATTAATGCCTATTGCATCATCCACTTTACCTAATTCATTACTTTTATAGGAAAAAGGAAATTCAGCAACCATCACCTGACGACGCATTTGATTATTACCATTCAAATAAACAGCCATATCATCCATAGTTCCAACAATCGTTGGATGTGGATGAGATACACGAGCATTCCACATTACTTCTGCACCACTTTTGGGATGAGAAAAAGGGACACCACCCGTGTAATTTACCAAACCATCCAGACCCACCAGTTTGGTTTTGGCAGCATTCCAGGTTGTACGCTGAACAATCAGGTCATCAATTTTGGCATCACGATGCGTTTTGTAGATATTCATTACAAAACTGTCCGGGAATTTTTTCATCAAGGCTTTGGTGCCTTCACTCATTTTATTCGCATATTGATCCATATTGCCGGCATGAATAGTGAATAATGGCTGCTCTTTCGCATAGGGATCAGGATAAGAATCGCCACTGCGCAGATAGCGCAAACCCGCTGGAGCACCATTCATTTTCCCGGTCCAGGCAGGTATCGAACCATCTGCATTACCAGCCATTTCAGCACCCATTGGTGTTGATTTACCGGAGCTAACTGGAGCTGCAACTTGAGTTGTCGCAGCGGCTTGCTCTGCCTCAGCTTTCGCTATTTCAGCTGCCTTGGCGGCCTCTGCAACTTTAGCTGCTTCTGCTTGTTTGGCAACTTCAGCAGCCTTGGCTGTTTCTATCGCTTTTGCAGCTTCTGCCTGTTTGGCAACCGCAGCAGCCTTGGCCGTTTCTGCAGCTTTTGCTGCTTCAGCTTGTTTCGCTATTTCTGCGGCCTTGGCTGTTTCTGCAGATTTTGCCGCTTCAGCTTGTTTCGCTATTTCTGCGGCCTTGGCTGTTTCTGCAGATTTTGCCGCTTCAGCTTGTTTCGCTATTTCTGCGGCCTTGGCAGTTTCTGTCGCTTTTGCTGCTTCGGTTTGTTTCGCTATTTCTGTGGCCTTGGCGGTTTCTGCGGCTTTTGCTGCTTCGGCTTGTTTCGCTATTTCTGTGGCCTTGGCGGTTTCTGCGGCTTTTGCTGCTTCGGCTTGTTTCGCTATTTCTGTGGCCTTGGCGGTTTCTGCGGCTTTTGCTGCTTCGGCTTGTTTCGCTATTTCTGTGGCCTTGGCTGTTTCTGTCGCTTTTACAGCTTCAGCTTGTTTGGCCACTTCAGCAGCCTTGGCAGTTTCTGCGGCTTTTGCTGCTTCGGCTTGTTTCGCTATTTCTGTGGCCTTGGCGGTTTCTGCGGCTTTTGCTGCTTCGGCTTGTTTGGCCACTTCAGCAGCCTTGGCTGTTTCTGCAGCTTTTGCTGCTTCGGCTTGTTTGGCATCTTCAGCAGCCTTGGTAGTTTCTGCAGCAGGTGCATCAACTTTGGTTGTAGCTGGCTCAACAACTTCAACGGGTTTTTCAACTTCAGCTACTGGTGCTGCCTTATCGCCCTCTTCAGGCTTGGCTTCTTCAACTTGTGTTGGTACGTCTGATGCTGCCTTATCCCTTTTCAGGAAATCCCAAAAACCCGCATAGCTTGGAGACGAAAGAATCATCGTGAAAGAGAATAAAAAAAGTAGTTTTCTAATAGTCATTTGAACACCCTGGAAACGCTGGTCATCCGTAAACTCCAATAAACACAAGGGGTAAACGCAGGTTATAAGAGAACGTAAAACCAGCTAAATCATTATTATTTTGTAATGTTACTGGGTTGAGTGTATCGCAAGCAAAGTCTGAATACCATGTATTGGGGCAGATTTTAGAGGTAATTAATCGAAGAATGTCATTATTTTTAATCATCACAGGAAGAAGAAAGAATTTTTCGCAGATAAGATTTCTCCAAACTCATTTCCCCCTCAAAAACTTGCTGTAGGGTAATTGCCACCAACAATATATTGCCTTCTTTTATTGAAAAACTTTCTTTTACCCTACTGCCATCAACCGCTGTAGTCTCCACCACCAAACTGCCTTTATCCCAGCTTGCCACTCGCGCCTCACTTTCCGTTTGCAACGTTTTCAGGCTGATAGATTGGCCAGCACCATTAGTACTGATCCGACGAACCATTCCACGCTGGCTTAATTGCACTTCTGTCGGCAGTACTTCTATGAACAAGTTTTCCTGTAAAAACACAAATGCCGGTAATGTATCAATGAGGGATAAATCCTGTCTCTCATCCCCCTGAACTCCATTGGGTCGATACAATACTTTTTGCTGTTGTTTGTGTTTACGCTCCAGCTTTTTTAACAACCTGTCAGCGTTATCACTGTTTTTTGCATCAAATACCCATTCACCCTGAAAGCAGGCAGGTGCGGCTGCCCACAACAGGTTGGGCAATATGAATAACAACAGGCAAAAAACTTTAGGCATTTGGGCACCTCTAAAAAAGAAGATTTTTCTGGGAGAGTAAGGAAGCACCGCGCGCAGAACCGCAGTTTACAGGCAGTAAATGAGGATTCGAGCACGGAGCTGACGCAGCTATCACAGAAAAAGACCG
>CAZTZY010000055.1:0-21530 GCA_964617765.1 uncultured Spongiibacteraceae bacterium | reverse complement strand
TACGATTCAGCCCAGCAGGCCAACCAAGGCCCACTCACTCTGGTACGCATGGTGCCCGAGGGTAATAATGCACAAACCTTACGGGAAATCGCTTTTACCTTCGACCGCGATGTGGTGCCTCTTGGGCAAATGGAACGAACCACTGATGAAATCCCTATCACAATCACCCCTGAAGTCAAATGCCAGTGGCGCTGGTTTTCGCGGAATACCCTGGGCTGCCGACTCAATGAAACGGACCAATTAAAAGAAGCCACTGAATATAGCGTCATCATTAAACCGGGCATCAAAACAGAAGATGGCAACCAGATGGCCTCCCCTGTTTATAAATCCATTGTCACTAAACGACCTATTTTACAATAACGATTTTGATGTGGCATTCAACGATACAGTGATTACCGCAACTTTCAGCGAATCGATGCTGCCAATAACCGGTGACTCCAGTTTTATCATCGAATGTTTTGCTCCTTGTGTGAATCCTACTGGCACTGTATCGCTGGACATGACCAATACCATAGCAACCTATACGCTGGATGCACCATTATCTCAACTAACAGCCTATATTGTTACGATTACCGGAGCACAAAGTATTTCTGAAGGTGTTGCTCTCGACGAACCCTATGTCTGGCATTTCACCACAGGTGCTGCAGGTGACACCACTCAGCCGATGGTCACTGTGACTTTCCCTGTGACCAGCGATCCAGGCCCTACTGTTGATGCACCGACTAACGCAGCCATTACTGCGGTATTCTCTGAGGATATGCTCGAAGCTTCTATCACTGCACCTGGCAGCTTTGTACTGACCTGCGAATTACCCTGTGTATCACCTGTAGCAGGTACGGTAAGTTACTCCGTGGGTAACCAGACAGCATCGTTTACACCTGATGTTGATCTGGATGTAGATACAACCTATACCGCAACCATTGTTGCTACCGCAACAGATATTGCGTTGAACGGCCTGGCCGGCAACCAGTTGCCAGTTCCACCGGCAGCCAGTGCTTATATCTGGACATTTACTACAGCAGCGGCTTTACCGCCAGCCAATGTTTCTGTTGATGACCTGACTATTGTGCCTGATGCCAATGCTGTTGGTGTTTGCCCTACCCGTGCCGTTGAAGCCACCTTTGTTGTGCCTTCCATGTTACGGATGTCAGATGCCAGCGTGAACTCTTCAACATTTACCATTACCGGCCCTGGTCCATTATTTACTCCGGTAGACGCAGCGTCAATTACCCTTGATAACACCACTGGTACTATCGCTACTTTTACCCCTTTCGAGCCATTAACTGAAGGTGTTATATATACTGTAACCATTAAAAGTGGCGCTACCGGCGTAAAAGATGCAGCTATCGTGGGCAATGAAATGCTGATTGATTATACCTGGGAATTTACTGCAGGCCCGCCCACTGGTGTATGTATTCCAGAGGTTAATCTTGGTGTTATCGCTACATTTGGTATTGCTGCCACTGCCGGCGTAACCAATACAGGCGCAACCACTATTAACGGTAATGTTGTGCTTGACCCTACCGCAGACTGTAATTTTGTGCAGATTGATGGAGCGGGTGGCTTTGGCCTGTGCGGCGGAAATCCCCCTACCATTAATGGCCTGGTGATCAGTCCCTTGTATCCAGATGCAGGTACTACCTCAGGTGCCATCAAAGCGGATTTACTGGCTGTGTTCCTGAGTATTACTCCACCTGCTGGCCCACCGGCTGCAGGTTCAATGAATATGGCAGACGTTATTAACTTGCCGGCAGCTACTACGCTCGGTGATTCTACCGGAAGTGCCGAGGTTCTTAATGATAACCTGTTCTATCCTGGCCTTTATCAATCACTAACATCCATCCTGATCACTGGCGATATTATGCTGGATGCTCAAGGTGATGTGAATGCGGTGTTTATCTTCCAGTCTTCTTCCAGTCTTGATACCGCTGCGGGAGCCATCTCTCCGGCTGCACATACACGCATCCTGTTGCGGAACGGTGCCAAGGCTTCCAATGTCTGGTGGCAAGTGGGTTCATCAGCAACGCTGGGAACCTATACCGAATTCTCAGGTAACATACTGGCCTCTGCAAGCATCACTATGGAAACCGGTGCAAGCTCTTGTGGCAGGTTGTTAGCGGGGGCATTTACTGCTGGCGCCTTTGTGTTTGATTCAAATGTAGTTTCAGTACCTGGTAACGGTTGTCCAGAATGAAGTTGCGTGATTGAGGTACATGCCTCATAAGGATTGAGGTATAAAAAATCAAAGGCCGGCAGAATAACTTCTACCGGCCTTTTTTATTGCCTGCAATAATGCCTGTGCGTTACAGGCTTACCGCCTTATTTTTTCTCATTAAAATGCTGGCGAATATGCTCAACCCGCTCACGATTAGCGCCCATATCTGAATACCCTACGCGCGAACCCGAACGGATATGCAACAAACTTTCTTCAGGCACCAGATGCACTTCAACATCATCGGTAAACCGTAATATCATACTGCGGAATGTCACCCACAAATAATCACTCTCTTCCCGTTCTACATGTGCGCCCATAAACAGCAGGGTTTGTTTCATTATTTCTAACGCTTTTGCTGAATCACCAACATAGGCTATCGGCTTTATGGTTGTCATTTCGACAGTGCTTTCACTGGAAACACAATTCGGGCTTTTCGGGCACAGGCGCAACTTGCCCTCTTCCAGTGAGCGGATAGGTGATTTTGTCGCACAGGCTGCCAGTAACACCACCAGCACTGAACCCGTTAAACACAGTATTCGATGTTGTATCATTTGAAGCATCATGGCATTACCTATTCTACAGTGGGTAATAGATGTACTCACTTACAAGATCATAGCTTAAGTGCATCTCTAAAGAACCTCTGAATTACTCCCTTTTGTCATTCTGAACGCAGTGAAGAATCTTGTTAATTCAAGTAGTTAGATTTCTCACTGCGTTCGAAATGACAGTTATTCAGAGGTTCCCTAAAACTTCATCCTGAAAATATAACCGGCCATCAGTAGCCTGAAAGAAAGCTGTCTTTGTGCAAGATAACCCGCTACTGTCGACTTATCTATGATATGCCTGTTTCAGTGTAATACTGAAGTGCACATTACTCATATATACCTTTCGGTTAAGAGTAATCACTTATGCAGGATTATCTGGTCAAGTTTGAAACCATCACTGTCGGCGCACACGCCTTTGCCTTGCGCTCGCTGCTGGATCGCCAGCAATTTTCTGCCAATGATACCGCCGCCACCGATGCTGGCATCTATTCAGGAACCTGGGCCTTGTTCGGTGTGTTTTGGCCTGCAGGCATTATTCTCGCCAACCTGATGGATGATTACCCGCTGGTGCCGGGCATGAGAATTCTCGAAGTGGGCTGTGGCCTGGCCTTATCCAGCATCGTTTTGCAAAAACGCGGGGCCAACATTACCGCCAGTGATTTTCACCCGATGGTTGCCGATTTCCTGGTACAAAACCTGTTGCTGAATGATTTGCCAGCCATCCTGTTTCACGCCAGCGACTGGTCTGCCGGCAACCCCGACCTGGGTGAATTTGACCTCATTATTGGCAGTGATATTTTGTATGAGCCTGCCCACCCGGCCATGCTCACGGCATTTATTGCACAACATAGCGGCAAGCATACCCGGATCATGATTATCGACCCGAACCGCCAACAACAATCAGCCTTCACCAAAAACATGCTGGCTTCCGGCTTTCACTGCACGTCAACACCTGTGATTGGTGCCCTGGCAGACACTTTGGGCTTTAAAGGCAAATTGCTCTCTTATCAAAAAACTGCCGGTTAATTTTATTCCCCGTTACATTGGCGCAATTCATAACCGCTGACTAAGCTTTGAACACCCAGATGATAAAAATAAAAAAGACCGGTTATGAATCCTCTCGAACGCCACGACGACAAACTTGAACGCACCAGTGCGCCCATTGCATTTCTGGATGGCCTGATTCCGGAGAACGCCAAACTGACGTCGGATGAGCTGTATCGCTCGCGCATATTGATGGGCATTTGTTTGATCATCACCGCCATCATCCTGTGTTTTATCATCGGCGTGGGTCTCGCACCGAATATTGATGCCCAAACCAAACTCGGCGGCTTTGTCATTACCTTGCCGTGCGGCATTTTCTTTGTGTTCATTACGCTGTATTTCAAGAATACCGGCAATTACCTGCTGTGCGCCAACCTGATGACCTTTTTTGCCTGTATTGCGGTTTCTGCCGGGGTTTTTATCAGTGGCGGGCCTTTGGTTTCTCCTGCGACTTATGTCATGGCGGTACCGGCCTTGCTGGGCTTTTGCCTGGTAGGCAGGAACTGGGGTTTATTCTGGGCGGCGGCGGTTTTCATTATCCAGGTCATCATGCTGGTGATGGCGATTCAACACTATGAATTCATTAATACGGTGACTGTAGAAAGCGCTGCCATCAATGAAGCGACAGACTGGACGATTGCCTATCTGCTCACCATTGCCATTGTGCTGGTGTATGAAAGCATGCAGAGCCGCCTGATGCGTGAACGTGATGCCCAGGAAAAGCGTTTCCTGTTTCTCGCCACCCACGATGGCCTGACCAAATTACCCAACCGCATATTATTTTATGATCGGGTAAAAACAGCGATGGCGCGATCAAAGCGCAATAAAAAACCGTTTGCCCTGTTTTATCTCGATCTCGATGGTTTTAAACCGGTAAATGATACCTATGGCCATGAAGCCGGCGACCATGTACTGGTGATTGCTGCCGAACGTTTCCGCTCTGCCTTGCGCGAATCAGATCTGGTGGCGCGCTTTGGCGGTGATGAATTTGCCGTTGTTGCTGAAAACATCGAGGACCGTAATAACGCGTATGAAATTGGCAACAAACTTATTGCTGCGATCCAGAAACCCATCCGCTTTGAACAGCACCAGATCCAGGTAGGCACCAGTATTGGTGTGTGTTTTTATCCCGACCACGGCGACACGGTTGATGAACTGTTAAGCACTGCCGATGCCGCAATGTATCAGGCAAAAAAGAGTAAAGGACAAATAATTATATCGCAGAATACTGATTGATTTGTACTTACAAGCAGGGCGTTTTAACAGAAAAATCCATTATAACTACAAGCCAGGCTAAAGTCTGGCCTATAATAATACTCACTTTGTATTCATCAGGCTTTTGCCGCCTTACGGCGCAACAAACTGTAATATAACAGAGGAATCACCACCAGTGTTAATGCGGTAGACACCAGCAAGCCAAAGATCAGGCTCACCGCCAATCCGTTAAAAATCGGGTCATCAAGAATAAAGAATGCGCCCATCATGGCTGCCAATGCCGTTAACACAATCGGTTTGGCGCGCACGCTGGCCGCATTGATCACCGCCTGTTCCAAAGCAACACCTTCAGCAACTGACTGGTTCATGAAATCCACCAGCAGAATGGAATTGCGCACGATAATACCGGCAAGGGCGATCACGCCTATCATGGAAGTTGCGGTAAATTGCGCACCTAGCAAGGCATGGCCCGGCATGATGCCTATCAAGGTAAAGGCAATAGGCGCCATGATGACTAACGGTACAGCATAGGATTTAAACTGGCCGACCACCAACAGAAAGATCAGCACCAGACCGACGGAATAGGCAGCGCCCATATCGCGGAATGTTTCATAGGTGATTTGCCACTCGCCGTCCCATTTCACACTGTAATCGGCTGCGCCTTGTGGTGGAGCAATAAAAAATTGCTCGATGGAATCACCCAGTTCGCCTACCATGTCAAACATGCCATAAAGCGGGCTATCGAGTTCACCTGCCATATCAGCGGTGACATACACGACCGGCAATAAATCTTTATGGTAAATGGCATTTTCCCAGGTTGCCTGGCGTACATTCACCACTTCAGCCATGGGCACCAGCACTCCACTGCGGCTGCGCAAGTGCAGGGCCAATACCCGATCTATATCGGCTTTGTCTGCAGCATTGAACTCCAGGCGCACCGGCACAGGATACTTGGCATGGCCATCACGCAACCAGGTCACATCATCACCAGCCAGTGCTGTGGTAATCGCCGCCACGACATCAGCCTGGGCGACACCTAACTGTGCTGCCTTGCTGCGATCGACGGCAATAACCAGCCGCGGGGCAACAGCTTCAATACTGTCATCAATATCAACCAGCCCTGCGGTTTTAGCGAATTGTGCGCGCAAACCCTTGGCGGCGCTTATTTGGCCGGCATAATCAGGGCCGTAGACTTCTGCCACCAACGGCGCCATCACTGGTGGCCCGGGTGGCACTTCTACCACTTTTACTGAAGCGCCATAGGGTTTGCCAATTTCTACCAAAGCCTGCCGTGTCGCTTGCGCAATGGTATGGCTATCCCTGTCGCGCTCGTGTTTATCGAGCAGGTTGACCTGGATATCACCCATATTGGCTTCCTGGCGTAAATAATACTGCCGCACCAGGCCATTAAACCCGATCGGTGATGCGGTGCCGGCGTAACCTTGTACGTGAGTCACTTCTGGAATGGTCAGCAGGTATTCAGCCATGGTACTCAGCGCAGCATTGGTTATTTCGACAGCAGTTCCTTCCGGCATATCAACCACCACCTGGAACTCGCTTTTGTTATCAAAAGGCAGCATTTTTAATACCACCAGCTTGAGCCCAACCAGTGCCATTGCCAAAAAGATCAAACCTACCAGTGTGCCACCCAAAAGATAACGGTTACGGCGATGGGCCATGCCCAAAAAAGGTGTCATCAAGCGGGTGAAAAATTGCAGGGATTTATTATTGGCAATATCGCCACTATCGTGCCCGTGTGCGCCTGCAGCATGGGTTTGTGGCAACAGTTTCAGCGATAGCCAGGGTGTTACGGTAAATGCCACTATCAGTGATATAAACATGCCGATGGAGGCATTGATGGGAATCGGGCTCATGTACGGACCCATAAGGCCCGAAACAAATGCCATGGGCAACAATGCGGCAATCACCGTAAAGGTAGCCAGTATTGTCGGCCCGCCAACCTCATCTACCGCAGTAGGTATAGCTTGTACCAAGGTTCTTCCACCCAGGCCCATATGGCGGTGGATATTTTCCACCACGACAATGGCATCATCGACAAGGATACCAATCGAGAATATCAACGCAAACAGTGATACACGGTTGAGGGTAAATCCCCACGCCCAGGAAGCAAACAGTGTTATCAACAGCGTGAGTATAACTGCACTGCCTACCACCACAGCTTCGCGCCAGCCCAGCGCAAAGAGGACGAGCAAGACGACAGACACCGTCACAAAAACGAGCTTTTTAATCAGTGCGTTGGCTTTATCGTTGGCTGTGTTGCCGTAATTACGCGTAACAGATACTTCAACACCTTCCGGAATTAATGTGCCTTTCAGTTTTTCAACCTGGCTGATAACTTGCCGGGTAATATCTACCGCGTTTTGGCCAGGTTTTTTACCGATAGCCAAGGTGACTGCCGGCGATTGCAGCGGGTTATCGTGTTCTGCCAGCCAGACATATTGGTGATTTTCACCAGCACCTTCACCGACAGTGGCAACATCCTGCAAATACACAGGGTGGCCGTTAGTGACACCCACCACTAACCCGGCTAACTCCACTGCATTACTCAAGAACTCTCCTGCTTGTACAGGGATATAGCCTTTTTCATTAATTATTCCATCAGCCTGGGCGGCCTGGTTGGTAGCCAGCAACGACTGGCGCAGTTCGGTAATGGATAAATTACGGGCAGCAAGTTTTTCCGGATCGAGCAAGACGCGAACCGTTTTTTCCGGGCTGCCAATGGTTTCAATGTTGCGCGTACCGGGCACACGCTGTAATTCGGTTTCCAGGGTATGGGCTATCCGGCCAAGATCATAGGCACCGCGCGTAGTGTCTTTGGTCCACAAGGTGAGATTCAATACCGAAACATCATCAATGCTTTTAGGTTTGACGATCGGCTGCCCGACACCCAAACCGGCAGGCCGCCAATCCTGGTTGGAATAGATGGCATTGTATAAACGCACCAGCGCTTCAGTGCGCGGCACGCCTACTTCAAACTGCACGGTCAGCACAGATATGCCCGGACGCGACACCGAATACACATGCTGGACATCCTCTATCTCGGATAACACCTGCTCCATCGGTATCGTGACCTGGTTTTCCACATCAGCAACAGCCGCACCATAAAAGGGGACAAACACATTGGCCATGGTGACATCAATTTGGGGTTCTTCTTCACGCGGCGTGATACTGGCAGCAAAAATTCCCATTAACAAACCCACCAGTGCCAGCAGCGGTGTTAATTGCGAACGGTAAAATGCCTGGGCGATACGCCCGGATAATCCCAGGGGCTTGTTGAAATCACTCATGGGATTTTGCCTTGCCCGCTACAATGCCTGCGGCTACGGCATCAACGGCAATTTTCTCGCCGACATTAACCCCGGCCAGCACTTCGATTTGATCTCCAAAGACAATACCCAAACGCACCTGGCGTAATTGCCAGCCGGTTTTGCCTTGCACATATACGCCACTTACTTCAGAGCGCTGCATGATGCTTGTCGCTGGCAACAATATACGCTCTTGCTCACCCACAACAACGGCCACCTTGACGAACTTGCCTGGATGCAAATGGGTTTCCTGCTCGGGTAATTCCAGACGCAACTTTACCGTACCGGTAGCCTGGTCAGCCTGCGGGAATAACAATATTTTTTTAGCTTCTATCGCTTCATGGCCTTCGGCTATAACCCGCGCCTTGCGGATCTCCGCCACCGATTTTGCTACAGACTGCGGCAAATCCGCCTCAACGCGCATGGCATTGGGATCAAAGCCGCTCATCAGTGGCTTGCCTGGTTGTACTGCTTCACCCAACTCAACATGACGTGCATAAACGGTGCCGGCAAAAGGTGCTTTCACCAGGGTATAGGAAAGTCGTTCGCTGGCAGACTTCACGGCAGCATTGGCACTTTCTACCCGGGCCTTGGCACTGGCCAATGTTCCCTGGGCACGATCATAATCGGTTTTGGCAATTAACTTGCGGTTATACACTTCTTCTATGCGCTTGAATTCCTTTTCCTGCACATCATATTGCGCACGCGCCTCGGCAAGAACGGCAGAAGCCTGGTTATAGCCTTGTTGCTGTTCGGTACTGACCAGCTTCAAGATCACGGCACCGGCGGGCACCACATCGCCGACATCAAAAAGAATTTCCTGCACACGCCCACTGGTTTCTGCCGAGACCGTGGATTGATGCACTGCCTGCACCTTGCCATCCACCCAACGCTCCAGTGCTTGCATGTCCTTTTTGACCACCACCGTGGCCAATTCAGCACTATAAGCAGGCAAAGTGATTAACAGCGAAAATACTATCGCCCAGACGTGATTCATGTCTTTCATCGCAAATTCCTTCAATGTCACCAATGTTAAACCCGCTGAATGAAACTGTGGGTTATTCCTTAAAAGCACACCCTGATTTAACGCCCAGCTTGCTGAATACCAGTGCTGCAGGACAAAAACCGGTAAATGAAGCCTGCAACAGGTTCAAACCAATAAAAATGGTAAACAGGAACCAGTATGGGCTGACAAACTGCGTTAAAGCCACACTGATCAAAACCATGATACCCGCAAAACGCATAACTGCTTTATCCAGATTCATACACCACCTCTTCTTTGTATTTAACCAATAATAGACAAGGATTAACATTTTACACAATATTATGCCTAATCCCTGCCCGCACTTATCTATATATTAGATATTACTAATATATGTGCATCTGTGCACTTGCGCAAGTGCCATTCATGAAATATATTAATATTATCTAATATACCCATGATGTTGTTGATACATGTCAAAAAGATCCCTGAATGAAATGGCTGATCATGCCGAAGAAGCTGCTGAATTCCTGAAGAAACTGGCTAACCCGAACCGGCTGATGGTGTTATGCGCGCTCAGTGATGGCGAGCAGTCGGTGGGCCAATTAAATGATAAAGTGGAATTAAGCCAATCTGCGTTATCACAACATTTGGCCGCATTGCGTGAAGCCAACCTGGTCAATACCCGTCGCGAAGGCCAGACGATTTATTATAGCCTGCAAGGTAAACAGGCCGTGCAGGTGATCAAGGTATTACAATCGCTGTATTGTCAGCCGAAGTGAGTAAGCAGAAGTACACTAGCCGGGATTAATGCCGATGATTGCCGCTTAACCACCCAGATAGGTCGCCTGTACGGCAGGATTGGCCAATAGCGCTGTTGCGTTATCTGCAAGCGTAATTTCACCGTGCTCCATCACATAACCCCGGTTTGCCAAACGCAATGCTGCCCGGGCATTTTGCTCGACCAGCAACACCGTAACACCCGATTCAGAAACCTCTTTTATCACCGCAAATATTTTCTGCACCATCAAGGGTGCCAAACCCATACTGGGTTCATCTAACAATAATAACGATGGGCGCGCCATCAATGCGCGGGCAATAGCCACCATTTGTTGCTCACCGCCGGAAAGCGTACCCGCCAATTGGCCACGGCGTTCCAGCAAGCGGGGAAACCGCTGGTATTGCAGTTGCAGATCACTGCGAATGGCGGTCTTGTCGTTACGACTATAGGCACCCATGAGCAGGTTTTCTTCCACGGTTAACTGAGGGAATATACCGCGACCCTCTGGCACCAACGCCAGGCCATGCGCAATTCTCTGGTGCGGTGGAATAACCGCCAACAGTTTGCCACGATAGAAAATCTCGCCCTGGCCGGCCTGCAATAAACCAGCAATGGTTTTCAGGACTGTGCTTTTCCCGGCGCCATTGGCTCCAATCAGCGATACCAGCTCCCCTTCGTGCAACTCCAGATTGATACCTTGCACCGCCCGTATAGCGCCATAGGCAACATGTATATTGCGCAATTCCAGCAGACTACTCATGGGTAACTGCCTCGTGCACTGACTCATCAGCATCAACGCCAAGATAGGCTTCGATGACCCGCGCATTTTTCTGTATTTCTGAGGGTATGCCTTCGGCAATCTTTTCGCCATAATCGAGTACCGCCACCCGATCACACAATCCCATTACCAGTTTGACATCGTGCTCTATCAACAATACGGTAACGCCATCAGCGCGAATCTTGCTGATCAACAGTCGCAATTCATCCGTTTCGGTATGATTCATGCCAGCCGCAGGCTCATCCAGCGCGAGTAATTGTGGCTCTGTTGCCAGGGCACGCGCAATTTCCAGCCGGCGCTGGTCGCCGTAGGAAAGCTGGCAAGCCAGTTGCTGTGCATGTTTTTCGATACCGACATAAGCCAGCAACTCAGTGGCACGCGCCCTGATTGCAGCTTCTTCATTGCGCATGGCCGATGTTCGCAACACCGCACCTAACACACCTACTTTAGTGCGTACATGACGCCCTACCATGATATTTTCGAGCGCTGTCATCTGCGCAAACAAACGGATATTCTGGAAAGTGCGGGCCACACCGTGTTTAACAATCGTATGAGCTGGAGCATTGAATAAATCCATGCCATTCACTGTCAACGCGCCGCTATCGGCGGTATATAAACCGGTTAATACATTAAACAATGTGGTTTTACCGGCACCATTAGGGCCAATCACACCGTAGATGCAGCCTTGCGGAATGGTTAGCGAGACATTCTTTAGCGCTTGTAAACCGCCAAAGCGTTTATTTAACCCTTGCGCGACCAGCAAATCACTCATTTCTGCTGCCCTGCATTCTGGCTGGTATTTTTTGGCCACAAGCCTTTGGGGCGGAACAGCATCATCACAATCAGTGCCAATCCAAATAACAACATGCGTAAATTTTCGGGATCGACAATACTGCGGCCTAACAACTGTTTTTGCAGGGGATTGATAAAATCACGGATGACTTCAGGCGTCAGGGTCAGCAATATCGCCCCGACAATCACCCCGGGTATATGCCCCAAGCCGCCGAGTACAATCATACAAAGAATCATGATCGATTCTGTGAGCACAAAACTTTCCGGGCTTACAAATCCCTGGAAGCCAGCGAACAATCCACCGGCAACTCCGGCAAAGGAAGCGCCCATGGCAAAGGCCAGCAATTTGACATTACGGGTGTTGATACCCATCGCCTTGGCGGCAGTTTCGTCTTCACGAATGGCCACCCATGCCCTGCCAATGCGTGATGATTGCAAACGCAAGCAAAACAAAACAGTTAGCGCGGCAAGTAGCAGAAAAAGATAATAATACAGATAAGCGGCGGTAACTTTAAAGTCACCTATCATGATCATCTGGTCAAAGGAAAACCCGCCTATAACGACCGGATCGATCTGGTTAATGCCTTGCGGGCCATTGGTAATATTCACCGGCCTATCGAGGTTATTCATGAACAAGCGGACAATTTCACCAAAGCCCAGAGTGACTATCGCCAGGTAATCACCGCGCAAACGCAATGTTGGCGCACCCAGCAATACTCCGGCAAAGCCTGCGACCAGCGCACCAATCGGTAATATTACCCATGCCGGCCAATGTATACCTAACTGCGGGGAGGCCAACAAGGCATAGGTATAAGCGCCTACCGCATAAAAAGCGATATAGCCAAGATCTAACAAGCCGGCATAACCGACAACAATGTTCAGGCCCAACGCCAGCATGATATATAACAAGGCAAAATCGAGGGTGCGCACCCAGGAATTACCCAGGGTCATTCCCGTCACGAAGGGCAATACCGCCAGAACCACCACCAGCATGACATAAGCACTGATGACTTTGACGGGTATATTTTTAGTTAAGGATTTTTGCATGCTTCAATGAATAATCTTTAGATTTTCAGGCACGATCAACCACCCGCTGACCGAGCAAACCGGAAGGGCGAAATATCAGTACCAGGATCAGCACCAGAAAGGCAAATATATCCTGATAGTTGGAACCCAGAAATCCACCCGTGACGTCACCTATATATCCCGCACCAAAACTTTCGATTAATCCCAGCAGGATTCCACCCAGCATAGCACCGGCAAGATTACCTATACCGCCAAGCACCGCAGCAGAAAATGCTTTCAGACCTAACATAAATCCCATATAGGGGTCTGCCTGACCATAATTGGCCGCCACCATCACTCCCGCCAATGAACCTAGTGCTGAACCTATTAGAAAGGTGGATGAAATAACTTTATTGATATCCACACCCAGCAAGGTAGCGACTTCCGGATTTTGCGCAGTAGCACGCATCGCCCTACCCAGTTTAGTACGATTGACGACCAGCCACAATGCTGTCATCACGACAACTGCAATTATAACAATAGCGATTTTTATCGGCGTTACAGTAGCGCCCAAAAACTGGAAACTGTGGTTAGGCAGGATAGCGGGGAAGGGTTGGTAACCGCGCCCCCAGATCATCATGGCAATATTTTGCAGCACAATCGATACGCCAATAGCGGTTATCAGTGGCGCGAGGCGTGGTGCATGGCGTAATGGCCTGTAGGCAATACGTTCAATCGAATATCCCAATACCATGCAAGCAGGAATTGCGATCAGCAGGCCTACACTGATCATCACCAGTGGCGACAAACCCGTAGCGTTAGCAACCAGAACATTGATCACACTGATCGCAATCATTGCGCCGATCATGGTGACTTCGCCATGGGCAAAATTGATCAGGCCCAATATGCCATACACCATGGTATAACCGAGGGCAATCAACGCATAGATACTGCCAAGGATCAAACCATTGGCAAACTGCTGCGCCAATACCTGAAGGGCTGTGTCTGTCATATTCAGGGTTTAACTTCCGGGCTTCCTACAACACCAACTGGCTTAGGTTCTTCTTCATTGACAGCCTCTGATGTATGATAAAAATCATCTCCTGTAAGATTTTGTGATGGTGCTTCTGCAGCTGTATTATTGATCACGCCAACTGCCGGACCACCAATAGTCTCTAACGTTTTCCATTGACCACTAACCACTTTATAAAGCGTAACTGCTCCACCCTGTAAATCTCCTTTTGCATCAAAAGAAATATTTGCCGTAACACCGCTATGATTCATAGCAGCTAGCACTGGCAGATAAACAGCCGGGTCACTTGAACCGGCTTTTACCATCGCCGCAGCCATCATTTTAACGGCATCATACGTATATGGGGCATATACTTGTATAGCTCCGTATTTAGCTTCGAACTTCTGTTTAAAAGCTGGCCCACTTGGCATTTGTTCAAATGCCACACCCGGCAATGAACCAATTACACCCTCAGCATCTGCTACTGCGTTTTTAATGAACTCTTCAGAACGCACACCATCCCCCCCCATAAATTGCACATTCAATGCCAACTCATGCATTTGGCGAACCATCAATGCTCCCTGCTTATCCATACCGCCAAAGAAGAGTAACTGTGGAGACTTACCTTTTATGGTAGTTAATATCGCATTAAAATCACTGGCTTTATCATTGGTAAATTCGCGAACTACAATATCAGCTCCTGCTGCCTTGGCAGACTTTTCAAATTCATCTGCCAATCCCTGCCCGTAAGCTGTTCTATCATCAATAATGGCTATTTTCTTAATACCGAGATTTTTGACCGCATATTCACCTAGACTTTTGCCTTGCTGGCTATCATTAGCCATTACACGGAATGCATTTTTATAACCCTGTGCTGTATAAGCAATGGCTGTAGCAGAGGGTGAAATTTGCACTATTCCATTACTGTTATATATTTTTGACGCTGGAATTGTTGTGCCTGAATTAAGATGTCCAATCACACCGCTCACACCCTCATCGACAAATTTTTGTGCAACGGTAGTGGCTGTTCGCGGATCAGCCATATCATCTTCTACAATTAATTCGAATTCAGTAATGGTGTTATCAATCGATGGCAAAGTCCTATTTATCTCTTCAATAGCCAATTGTGCGCCATTTTCCATATCCTTACCTAAATGTGCTTGTGGCCCTGTCAATGGCGCAGCAAAACCAATCTTGATTTTTTTTATGACAGCTATTTTTTCCTGCTGAGCAGTCTTCATAGATGTATTATTGATGTTAGACTCGGGAGCCTTATCGGTATTCTTGCCACAACCCGTCGTCAGTACCGAGGCAGACAACAATATAAGCATTGAGCTGATTTTGAGAAAAGAGTGATTTAACATGGTGTTTCCCTTTAAATTGTCGATGAGCCAGATTATCCGTAAATCGTTGGCAAAAGCAATTTTTCACAGTAAAACTGATTTAAGAGGGTTCAGGCTTTGGCCATGGCCTTTAAGATGGTGTCGATAACACTACCGACTTCAGCCATCACCTTTTGGCTGTTTTCTATTTCAGCGGTCATCAATGCTGCTTCGGCTAATGCGGCGATCAACATGCGGATAAACAACTCGCTTTTCTGGGGGCTCATGCTGGGCTGAATCACCTTGAAAAACTCGCGCACCTTGATAATCACGGCACTGCTTGCCCACCGCTCCCTGCCCAGTATATTGGGTGCATCCACCAGCACGATTTGCCGGAATTGCTGGTTTCCACTCATCTCCAGGAATGCCTGCCAGCCCGCCTGCGAGACCCTGCTCCCGGCATTTTTCAGGCTGCTATCAAGCGCATCGACCAGCTCTTGCTCCAGCTGCTCTGTAACAGCGGCAAACAGATTCTTTTTATTGCCAAAATAGTGGTAAATTGGCCGAATGGTTAAACTGCAGGCTTCAGCAATGCCCTCCAGGGATGTGTCAGCATAGCCCTTTTCCCCGAATAACCGGGTCGCCGTGTTTAACACCCGTTGCCGGGTTTCAGTGCGCCTTTCATTCTGGGTACGCCGAGGAGCGTTCATGCGGTTAATCTCTGTAAAAATGTATTTGACTTATGTAACGACATTACATAAGTTATGTAACCATACTACATAACTTAAAGATTGCAAGCCCGGGAAAACTAAAAATGCTGAATAAATGTTTTGCACCTGCACTGCTCAATGGCCTTGAATTAAAGAACCGATTTATCAAAGCGGGAACTTACGAGGGTAAAACACCCCTGGGCTTGCCCAGCCAGGGCATGATTGATTTCCACCGCACTATTGCCGAAGGCGGTGTGGCGATGACCACACTGGGCTATTGCGCTACCGAAGGTGATGGTCGCCTGAACGAAAACATGCTGTATATGGATGAATATGTCCGCCAGCCTTTGGGTAACTTGCTGGATATCATTCATAACGCCGGCGCTAAAGCTTCAGGGCAATTGAGCCACTGCGGTGCTTTTTCCAAGAACAAGGAATTGAGCCGCAAACGTCCGCGCGGTCCAAACTTTGGCATCAACATGTTAGGCGTTGCCAAGGGCATGCTGTTTGCTGATGCCATGACCGAAGCCAACATCAAGGAACTGGTGCAAACCTACCACGATGCCGCTAAATTTATGAAAAGCGTCGGCTTCGATTGTATCGAGATCCATTACGGCCACGGTTATGGCATGTGCCAGTTCATGAGCCCGAAAACCAACAAACGCACCGACAAATACGGTGGCTCGCTCGAAAACCGTATGCGCCTGCCACTGGAAGTGTTGGCAGTTGTTCGCAAAGCGGTAGGCGACGACTTCCCCATTATCGGCAAGATCAGTTTAACTGAAGGTGTTAGAGGCGGGCTGACTTATGACGATGCCGTAGAAATATCCAGAATGCTCGACAAAGGCGGGATTGACGGCATCATCACCAGCGGCGGCACCAGCACCATGAACCCGATGATCATGTTCCGCGGTGACAACATGCTGCCGCCGATGCTGAAAGCCGAAAAAGACTGGAAAATGCGCTTTATCCTGCGCATGGCAGGCCCGGCCCTGTTTCGTGATTACGAATACCATGAACTGTATTTTCTCGAACATGCCAAACGTATTCGCAACGCCGTAGACTGCAATGTCATTTATGTCGGCGGCGCCAGCACCAATGAAAGCTTTGAAAAATTGATGCGTGAAGGTTTTGATTTTATCCAGTTGGGACGTAGCCTGTTAAGCGACCCTGACCTGCCTAACAAGGCAGCTAGAGATGTGAAGTACAAAAGCCGCTGTCTACACTGCAATGAATGTGTCGCCACCATTGAACATCCTGATGGGATCCACTGCACACGGTTTTAATCTTTATTTCCGTAGAGACGTAGCATGCTACGTCTGTACCGTATAATATTTTTTTTGGAAAACAGCATGAGCAAAATCCTTATTACCGGAGCCTTTGGCAATCTCGGTTTGATGTGTGTCGACCAGGCTCTGGCGCAAGGCCATCAGGTTCGTTGTTTTGATATAGCCAATCCACATACCCGGAAAATGGCTTCGCTATACATGGGCCGGGTCGAAACTTTTTTTGGAGATATCCGCGATACCGCACTGCTCGAAAAACTGGTATCCGGCGTCGATGCCATCTTGCATAACGCTTCGCTTCTACCGCCATTGACTGACAACCTGCCAGAACTGGCCGAGGCCATCAATGTGACTGCCTGCAAACATTTAATCGCCATCGCTGAACAACAGACACCCAAGCCGGTGTTTGTTTTTCCTTCATCGGTGACTGTTTTTGGCAACCCTGAAGATAATCCGGTGCCGCGCCTCAGCAGCGACCCCGTTGTTGCTACTGATAATTACACCCACCATAAAATTGCCATTGAAGCGGTGTTGCAAGCCTCAAGCTTGCCTTATGTCATCACCCGTGTCGGCGTAGCGGTAGATGCCCGCACCCTGAAAACCGACAAAGCCACTTTCATGAAATTACTGGCCGTAGATGCCAATAACCCGCTGGAATATGTGCATCCCAAAGACGTGGCCCTGGCCATGTGCAATGCCGCAACAACGCCCGCCGCACAAGGCAAGATATTATTGTTAGGTGGAGGGAAATCCTGCCAGATTACCCAAAGGCAGTTTATTCGCGTAGCGTTTGATGCACTGGGCCTGCAATTGCCAATGATTGTTCACGGTCATGAAAAGTTTTATACACACTGGATGGACACCACAGAGAGCCAGGCGATTTTGCAATTCCAGCAACACGGATTTGATGACTATATCCAGCAAATGCAGGCCAAATTGCATCTCCTGAAAATACTGTTGTGGCCATTACGCTGGCTGATCAATCCGTTGCTGGTCTTGTTGTTACGCCATAAAGCAAACTGACAGATTCTGGGCTTCAGGCATCAGGCAGGCATTTTTCAGCCCTGATGGCCAGATACTTTCCTGTGACTAACACAATGACAACACTTAGTATTGGAATCCAGACTTCTTCACCTAATGGCAGCGAATGAAAGTTATGCATCCAGGACATTTGCGTGGCCAGCCAACTTGCCACCATAGGATCCGACATCAGCATTTCACCGGCCACCCACCCAATCATCGCAGCACCGGCAGTCACAATCATGGGATAACGCTGCATCAGTGTCATCAACATCGTAGCGCCAAATATGACCAATGGAATGGAAAACAACAGCCCCAATATCAGCAGTAAATAATTGCCATTGGCCACCGCGGCCACCGCCAGGATATTATCGACACTCATGACCAGATCGGCGATGAGGATGGTTCGGATAGCATGGAAAAGATTCTCATGGCCCTTGATGTCTTGCTCTTCTTCCTCGGGAACCAACAGGTTGATCGCTATCCAGAACAGCAACAAGCCCCCTACGATTTTCAAATACGGTAATTGCAGTAACGTCGCCGCAAAAACCGTCAGGATAATGCGCAACACAACCGCAGCACCTGCACCCCAGAATACGGCCTGGCTTTGTTGCTCTTTAGGCAAAGAACGCGCTGCGAGTGCAATTACCACGGCATTATCGCCAGACAGGATGACGTTGATCCAGATAATGGACATGAGACCGGTCCAGAAGGTTGTCGTATGCATGACATCGAAAATATTCATATTAATAACCCTGTTAGCATTTGATCTTTATTATCCAGTCAATGATTGCATCTGAATAATGAATTACATATTTCATTTTAACATATTTAAACTGTTATTAGAGTTTTACCGTTAACAGGTTAATGGTAATTATTGCCACCCAATGAGACAATAATTCCAATATCTGCCATTAATGTATTTTTGATACCTAAATATGCCACCTACACCAATACATATCCTCAATCATACTTTTGGTTACCCGGCATTTCGAGGTAGCCAGCAAGACATTATTGAGGAACTCGTTGCTGGCCGCAATGTGCTGGTGTTAATGCCAACGGGCGGCGGAAAATCCTTATGCTATCAAATACCATCTCTGGTTCGAAAGGGTGTGGGAGTGGTCATTTCCCCCTTGATTGCATTGATGCAAGATCAGGTTGATGCACTCAGCCAGCTTGGCATCCGTGCCGGCTTTTTAAATTCCAGCTTAAGCCTCGAAGAACAATACCAGATTGAAAATCGGCTGCGCCATAATGAACTGGATTTACTCTACATTGCCCCCGAGCGCTTGAAACAACCTTTCACCTTTCAGTTATTGCAACAAATTGACGTGGCCTTGTTCGCTATTGATGAGGCCCACTGCGTTTCGCAATGGGGGCATGATTTTCGTTCTGATTACTTATTGCTCAATGTATTGCATGAACAATTTCCGCAAGTACCCCGTATCGCCCTGACCGCGACCGCCGATGAGCGTACCCGTCAGGAAATTATCACGCGCTTGCAACTGGACAATGCCTGCCATTTTATCTCCGGGTTCGATCGCCCCAACATACAATATCGCATTGCACAAAAAACCAACGCCCGCAGCCAGCTGGTTCAGTTTTTACGCAACGAACATGAGGGTGATGCCGGCATTGTCTATTGCCTGTCGCGCAAACGCGTGGATGAAACGGCCGAGTTTTTGGCAGCGCAAGGTTTTAATGCCTTGCCCTATCATGCAGGCCTCGCTGCTGATGTACGGCAAAAAAACCAGCACCGTTTTCTGCGGGAAGAAGGTGTCATTATTGTCGCCACTATTGCCTTTGGCATGGGCATTGATAAACCCGACGTGCGTTTTGTGGCACATATCGATTTACCGAAAAGCATTGAATCCTACTATCAGGAAACCGGCCGCGCCGGACGTGATGGTGAACCATCTACAGCCTGGATGATCTATGGCTTGCAAGATGTCATCCAGCTGCGCCAAATGCTCGATAGCAGCGAGGGCTCTGAAGAACACAAGCGTATCGAACGCCACCGCCTGGATGCCATGTTAGGCCTGTGCGAAATCACCTCATGCCGCCGTTATGCCCTGTTGCATTATTTTGGGGAAACACCCGCTGAATCCTGTGGCAATTGTGATGCCTGTTTGACGCCAGCCCAAACCTGGGATGGAACTGCCGCAGCGCAAAAGGCTTTGTCGTGTGTTTTCCGTACCGGCCAGCGCTTTGGTGTAGCGCACTTGATTGATGTCTTGCGCGGCAAAGCCACCGATAAAATTCGCCAGCATCGGCACGACAACGTAAGCACTTTCGGCATTGGCCAGGATCTGGACGATAACCAGTGGCGCAGCGTCTATCGACAACTTGTAGCCCGCGGTTATCTCAGCGTGGATGTTGCTGGCTTCGGTGGCCTGCAATTGAATGAAAAAAGTCGCCCGGTTTTGCGCGGGGAAATCACCCTCGCCCTGCGCAGGGATGAAAAAGAAAACCGTGAAAGTTTCCGCAAACCCAAATCCGATAAATACGGCATCAAGGAACGCGATAAGGCGCTATGGGAAGCATTGCGCCAATGCCGTCGCGAACTGGCTGAAGAGCATGGCATCGCCCCGTATATGGTATTCAGTGATGCCACCCTGATGGGCATGATGGCAGCCCGACCTTGCAGAAGAGTTGAATTGTTAGATGTGAGCGGTATCGGTGAAACCAAACTGGAACGTTTTGGCACTGAATTTTTTGAAGTACTGCAACGCTTTGATCATGATGATTCCAGCATTTCTGCAACAGGCAACAAGAATGATCCTGCCTTTGATCCCCATGACGAGGCTCATGAGATTATTGCCTTACTGAATGCCGGCATGACGCTTGCACAAATTGCCCGCCAGCGCCGGATCAATGAAACCCGAGTTTATGGACACCTGGCTGACAGCATAGAGGCAGGCTTGATCAGTGCTGCCAGTGCACTGGATTTATCCTCTGTAACGATAGGCCAAATTGAAGATGCCCTGTTGGCACAGGGTGATATTGATGCCATACCGTTCGCATACAAGGCGGTAAAAGAGTTATTGGGGGACGGGTATCCGACGGGCGTGCTACGCTGCGTAAGAGCTGGCCTGTTGTATAAAATGGCCTGAATCGGCCATTTTGCTTTTAGCGCTTCACTCCCCGCCTGCAACCGGGGCAACATCATCGGCAATATTTTTGGCCAGGGCCTTTTCAGCAGCTTTCTCCGCTAATTTTTCAGCCTTCTTTTTCTTTTTTTCGAGCTCTTTTTGGCGTTTTTCAAACTGATAGTTTGGTTTGATCATCAGGGCCCGCTCCGCTTATTTATAGTCTGCCTCATAATACCCTGTTCAACAGACTTCATCGAATATTCTTTTTGTAGAATCGAATGCCACTTACATAGCCTCCACTATGAAGTAGGGGAGGTAGCACGAAGTGCCGGAGGGGTCATTTCTTTTTTACCCCTCTGTCGCTTATGCGACATCTCGGCTTGTGCTCCTGCGTCGCCCTACCTC
>CAZTZY010000054.1:0-21807 GCA_964617765.1 uncultured Spongiibacteraceae bacterium | reverse complement strand
GGCAGAGGTCAGAGGTTCGAATCCTCTCGGGCGGGCCATCCATAAAAAAGGCCACACTATGGTGGCCTTTTTTATGGATGATCCACTCGAGCGATTTGATTCAAGCTCTCGGGTTCGAGCGCCGAACAACGTGAGGCACGACGCCGAAGGCGCCCCGTAGGGGTGAGCAGCAAAGCTGCGAATCTATCCTCTCGTTACAAATGCAAAGGCCACCATAGTGTGGCCTTTTTTATGGATGGCCCACTCGAGCGATTTGATTCAAGCTCTCGGGATCGAGCGCCGAACAACGTGAGGGGCGATTGCTACGGACAGGCCGAAGGCGCCCCACAGTGGTGAGCAGCAAAGCTGCGAATCTATCCTCTCGTTACAAATGCAAAGGCCACCATAGTGTGGCCTTTTTTATGGATGGCCCACTCGAGCGATTTGATTCAAGCTCTCGGGATCGAGCGCCGAACAACGTGAGGGGCGATTGCTACGGACAGGCCGAAGGCGCCCCACAGTGGTGAGCAGCAAAGCTGCGAATCTATCCTCTCGTTACAAATGCAAAGGCCACCATAGTGTGGCCTTTTTTATGGATGATCCACTCGAGCGATTTGATTCAAGCTATCGGGTCCGAGCGCCGAACAACGTGAGGGGCGATTGCTACGGGCAGGCCGCTGACGCCCCACAGAGGAGAGCATCAAGCTGCGACTCTATCCTATCGGCACTAATAAAAAAGCCACATTACAGTGGCCTTTTTTATCTATGATCTACTGCAATGCCTTCACTACTTCCTATAATCCGGCAACATCCGCGTCATGGTGTTATCTTTCTTCACATAATGATGAAACAGTGCGGCAACGGAATGCAGGCCAATCAGGAAATAACCGAAGGTGGCAAAAAACTCATGTACATCTTCAGCAAGATGGGCGATATGTTTATCGGGGCCGACCAGTGGCGGTAATTCAAAACCATAAAAGGGTATGGTTTTACCTTCAGCGCTGAGGATTATCCAGCCGGCTATGGGCATGATAATCATGAAGAGATATAAAGAAAGGTGCATTAATTTGGCCAGCAGTAATACCGGTTTGGGTTGTACCGGTAAAATTTCAGGGGTAGATGTGGAGAATCGTGCAGCCAACCGAACAATGACCAGGCCTAAAACGGTTAAGCCCAGCATAAAATGCGTGGGTTTCATCAGTGCGCGCAAGTCACTGCCTTTGGTGGTGTAGCCGCGTAATTCCATGCAGGCATAGACGGTAACGATCAAAATGACCATCAGCCAATGCAGGGTGACAGTCAGGGCACTATAACGGTGTTGGGTGCTGCGCCACATAATTATTTCCTTTTTTGATATTCGTATTGAATATTCTAGCAGAATAATCCTTAACGTTAACTTAAGGGCTTAACCGGCACAAGTAATGCAGGTGTTTGCTGCGGGTAATGCCAACAGACGTTGTTCGGCAATGACTACACCGCATTGGCTGCATTTGCCATATTCACCGGCAGCAAGGCGTTGTAATGCGGTATTGATTTGCTGTAATTCTTGTTGGGTTTCCAGTAGCAAGGATTCTAATACATCGTCGTTTTCGCGTTCAATCGATTGTTCATTGAAGCTTTTGCTGCGCTGTTTGTGCAAATCTGCATCAATAGCCTCTTTACGTTTTTCAAGTTCCGCCTTTTTTATATCTAACGTTTTCTTTATATCAATAGTTGGCATAATAAAGCCTGGCTGGCCGGGAGGTGGGTGTAGGCACAATTGCCAACTCTTGTGAAGTTATAAGCCCGGAAGTGTTAATACCAATGTATCGAGTCTAGCACTGGAAACGGTAAGTTAGTTGATATATGTCAAACAAGTTTCTGTTTGTTCTTGTTGCATGAAGCGACTATATTCTAGACATTACGGTTAATTGTTTGGCGGGAGTCATCGGATGGATTCAATCCATTTTTGGCAATTTTGTGCAGGCCTGGGAGTTTTCCTCTATGGCATGGTGCATCTTGAGCAGGGTTTAACGGGCCTGGGTTCAGATGCGTTCACTGATTTTTTACGGAATCAAACAAAATCACCGTGGCGCGGCGTTATTGGTGGTGTGTTGGCGACGGCTTGTTTGCAGAGCAGTTCAGTGGTAGGTCTTATTGTACTGGCTTTTGTTGGTGCGGGTATTTTGCAATTCCGGCAGGCGCTGGGAGTGATGCTGGGAGCCAATGTGGGTTCGACATTGACTGGCTGGATTGTGACATTTATTGGTTTTAAATTAAATCTGGATAGCCTCTCGTTGCCGTTGTTGGCGGTGGGATCAATGATGATTGTTTATTTCAAGCCTGCAACAGGCCGTTATCTGACAGGCAGCCTGTTGTTGGGGTTCGGGTTTTTGTTATTTGGTCTGTCGAATATGAAAGAGAGTGCCGAGACGTTTGTGAGTCTTGATGTTGTGGATCTGCTTGCATATCCACCTTTTGTATTTCTGGTGATTGCAGCGCTATTCACAGCTATTATTCATTCCAGTGCCGCCACGATGATGATTGTTCTCAGTGCTTTAAATAGTGGAATAATTGATCTGAATACAGCGGCGGTTTTGGCAATTGGTGCTGATCTTGGTACAACCAGTACACTATTGTTAGGCGGGCTGCGCGGCAGTGCCGATAAAAAACGGGTGGCAGTAGCTCATCTGTTTTTTAATGTCATTACCAATAGTATTGCCCTGGTTTTTTTAATGCCATTATTGTGGTTAATCAATGCGGCAGGGATTGCCGATCCGCTGTATGCGCTAGTGGCGTTCCATACCGCGTTTAATGTAATCGGTGTATTCCTGTTTTTGCCGTTTATTGATTCGGCGGCCACAAAACTGGAAAGTATGTTCAGGAAGCCATCAGCGATAGCCACGGCATTTATACCCGGTTTGCCAGTGACTATTAGTAAAGATGTTATTGATGCAGCTATTCTCGCCGTTGAAAACGAGACGCAGCGACTTTTGTTCAAGGTACTATTATTGCAGGCGCGTACCTTTAAAATTGAAGAGGTGAGTATTCTAACACCCGCGCTAAAACTGCATTATCGTATTGATGGCAGTGAGCATCGTTTCACGTATGAGGAGAGTTATACCGAACTCAAGGAAATTGAGGGTGAATTGATGTCGTATATTTATAATCTGCAAAATAATACGTCGTATCCTCAAGAGTCGGAGCGGTTATCGGAGCAACACCACGCCATTCACTTGATGGTTTATGCGGCTAAAACTATTAAGGATATTCGTCATGATCTGGTCGATATTCGCCATACACAACATCTTCCTGTTGAGCTTGATCAGAATTTGCTGGCAAAAACCGTTCGGCATTTTTGTCATCAGTGTATTCATTTAAACGATATCGATAACGTTACTGTTTATAAGGAAAGCTGGATTGAGTTACAGGAATGGGTAACGCATGAGTATGAACAGCGCAAACAAGCATTAATTGCCAGTGCCCGCAGTTCAGCAATGTCGGATATTCATTTGTCGACACTGCTGCACATTAACAAGGCTATTTTGCTTGCCCATAATGCGTTGCTTGAGGCAGTGCAGATAAAGCAGGTATAAAATCATAGGGATTTTAGCCTATGGCAAAAGAGGATGAAGCGGTAAAAAATATACTAAATGAGTGAACTATGGGTAGCCAAGTAACACTAAAAAGCATTATCGTTTACCCATAGGGCGATGCTGGATAAATAACACGCCCGACAATAACTATAACAACGAGAATTGATTTATGGCTTATACACAAGCTTTGCTCGACGAATTGAATATCCTGCGCCTGTTTAGTCTGGAGACCATGCAGGAAGGCATAAAAATTCATTCGAGTGCGGATGCCGGAAAAGTTGCAGCGGCACAGCGTTTGTTTGATAAAGGCATGATCACCCTGCACGATGGCGGCTATTTGACGCATCGGGGCCTGGAAGCAGCCCAACATGCCCATGCCTTGCTGAATTTATTGCTGGCTACTGAATAACCGGGAATATACCGGTATTTATTGTGAATCGCGAAAAACTGTTTTTAACAATTGTTGCCAGCCTTTTTTCAGGTTTTGGTGCGGCCTATTTTCTGTATCCGCTGGAGATGTCGGCATTGTCAGGCATGCAGTTGCCCGGCATTCCTTCCCGGGTGGATGTGTGGGCAATTTATGCCGGTGTGCAGATAGGTTTGGGTGCTTACCTGTTTCGTTCTGTTTCCACTAACTTTGCTATTGATGCCAGTTTATTGATGGTGGCATATCTGGTTGGCGGGATCGCTTTGTTGCGTACGTTAGGCGTATTTTATTATGCCTCTTTTGACCAGTATTCCCTAGGTGCACTGGCTTTTGAAGGCCCTGTCTCCCTGCTTGCCTGGTACCTGTTTCTCCAGTTACAAAAACAGCAAAAAACACCGGGCAAATAGCAGTTATTGCGGGATATTGCCCAATAACGCTTTTAAATCTTCAAGCTTTATGGGTTTTGTCAGGTAGTAATCCATGCCCGAAGCCTTGGAGCGTTCGCGGTGCTCAGGCAGTGCGTGGGCAGTCAGTGCCGCAATCTTGGGAATATGATGGTTGCCGATCTGTCGAATTTTCTTTGAAGCGGTAAAGCCATCCATTTCCGGCATTTCACAATCCATTAATATGAGATCATATTTTTCGGGTTGTGCAGCATATCGAGTGATTACTTCAATGCCATTGGCACACATATCGGGAAGGATGCCAAATTGCCGCAATAAACCCTGAATGACTTTTTGATTGATCAGGTTATCTTCGGCGACCAGTACGTTGATTCTCTCAAAGCCGGTGTAATTCGCCTTATTCTTTTCGGTAGGTAAATGCGCGGTAGTTTCCCAAGTATTTAAAGGTAGTTCTACGCAAAAAGTGGAACCTTTGCCTGATTTGCTGGTGACCGAAATTGACCCTTGCATCAGTGCTACCAGGCGTTTGCAGATAGCAAGGCCTAAACCCGTGCCTGTAATGTGCTGGGATTTTTCAGCGCGTTCAAAGGGTTCAAATAATCGGCTGAGCAGGTTTTTGTTCATGCCGATGCCTGTATCGTTAACAATAAAGCGCCATCGATTTTCTTTTATGCGTTCGACTTTAATGTGGATATAACCGGCATCGGTAAATTTAATGGCATTGCCAATAAGGTTAAGTAAAATCTGTCGAAAGCGATGACTGTCAATCATTATCCGCGGAGGTAATTGCGGGTCTATTTCCAGTTTGATTTCAGTGGCAGGTGAAACGGACGAAGACAATAAATCAATAACGCCGGTAAATAGCCGCGCCAGTTCACTCGGCGTTTCGTCAAGTTGGCATTTGCCGGCTTCGAGTTTTGAAAAATCCAGGATTTCATCAATAATATTGAGCAGCAGACTGCCTGATTCTTCGATAATGGCGATGTAATTTTTCTGGTCATTGCTGAGTGATGTCATTCGTAGTAATTCGGTCATGCCTAACACACCATTCATAGGTGTACGTATTTCATGGCTCATGCTGGCAAGGAAATGGCTTTTGGCCTGATTGCGGGTATCGGCTTCCAGCGCCTTTTTTTCAGCTTCTATGCGATGATGGTTACTGATGGTTTGCGAGATTTGATCGGCGAGTTGCCCTGCAAAGGAGATATCTTCATCTTGCCAATAGCGGATCTGGTGTTTTTGTTCATTGCACAGTACGCCGGCGACAGCACCGGCCACGCGTATGGTGGCATCGAGAAGCGAGGTAACGCCGGTAGCAGGCAGATACGTTGTCGAAAATTCTGCTGTACGAGGGTCGTTGTATGCATCACTGGCATCAATGGCGCGACCCGATATCAAGGCCTTGAAGTAGGCGGGGTAATCTTTGGCATAGAGAACGATATTATCAATAAAACCAGGCTGGCCTTTTTGATACATACAGAATAAATGCAATTCATCCTGGTTATCGTTCAAGAGCCAAACGCCCGCCTGGTCTGTGTTGAGAGTATTGACGGCAATTTGCGTCACCTCCTTATAAAATTCCCCCGTATTGCCTGAGGCAAGATGCGGATTAAGCGCGGCGGCAATAATCGCTTTTTCGGCATGTTGATGTTGTATTAATTGTTTGATGCGGGAAGTGGCATCGGTAATAAATCCCACCAGTACTCGCTGATTATCATCGTGACAAACCTTGCCCTGGTCATGCACGTATTTGATAGTGCCGCAGGCGGCAATAATGCGGTATTCAAGATCATAGCTACCATGAAGATCGATGGCTTGTTGACGTTCTTTTGTCACTCGATCAAGGTCTTCGGGATAAATGATGTGGTTAATAAAGGAGGATGGATCGTTAAGCAATTTGTCGGCAGAAATACCGGTCAGGGTGGTGGCACCCTGGCTGATTTCCAGCAGGCTCCATGGGGCAACAGGCAAGGATTTATACACCATGCCAGGCAAACAATCGGCCAATGAATGTGTGTTATGTGTCTGGGTATCCATAATACATCCCTGCGCGTTATCTCGGCATATAGCTGATGATGTCGCGTTCTAAAATGACTCCGTAAGCCCGTTTAATGACAGTGAGCATTTTTGAGTGTAGGCAGAGTTGATGGATAATGTAAGGATGATGGAAATTAAATTTTTCAGGGGTGTCTATGCCGATATATTTTAAGGATTAAAAGTGGATGGGCTATGCAAAAGGGCTATGCATACAGACTATGCAAGCGTCTTGCTGAATCATCTGAAAAACATTGCCATTATCATCAAGGGTTATATACGACGAGGTCGGCAGGCATAATTCTGCTGGATAAATGGAAACTCGGGCTTAATGAAGAAAGGGATACAAGCTTGAAGACTGGATTTGGCACTGGTTATGGGTTGTTAGTTAGTCTTCACTGGGGGCACATTTTTTCTTGTCGCCACAACCGGTACAGCCATCGCATGCAGCCGCTTTTTTTCTGCCAATGGGCAAATAACGATGTAGTAAAAATATCAGTGCGGCAAGTACACAAAGGCCTACGATGATTTCTTGCCACATTTTTTGCCTCCACTTCCTATAGGAATACGTTAAACAAATTGTGATGCAATACGATAAGTGATCCATGCTGCTGCATATGCCAGTGCAAACAAGTATGCCGTGAAAAAAGCAGTGGCCATACGAGAATTGGTTTCTCGGCGTACTACCGCAATCGTGGAAATGCACTGTGGTGCATAAACAAACCAGGCGAGATAAGCCAGGGCAACAGGCAGGCTCCAGCTTTGCCCCAGTGCTTGTCCGAGTGCAACATCGACAGCATCACCACTCACGGCATAAACGGTGGCAAGCGCACTTACAGCCACTTCCCGTGCTGCCATCGCAGGAATCAACGCGATACACATTTGCCAGTTGAAACCTAACGGTGCAAATACAGGTTGCATCCAGTGCCCCAGCATGCCGGCAAAACTGTATTCAATCGCAGGTCTTGTGGCTTCGATTGGGGCATGGGGATAAGTCGCCAGAAACCAGACCAAAATCGATAATGATAAAATGATGGTGCCCACGCGGCGCAGGAAAATCATCATGCGTTCACGCAAGCCCATAAATAAATGGTAGGGCATGGGCCAGCGATAATTGGGTAATTCCAGTAATAAGGGGAATACGTCACGCGACTGGTTGCGACGCAATAACCAGGCTATTGCGGCAGCACTGAGTATGCCAGCCAGGTAGAGTGCAAACAGGGTCAGGCCTTGCAGGTTAAAGATGCCCAGAACCGTTTGCTTGGGAATAAATGCGGCGATGATTAAGGTATAAACAGGTAGTCGTGCCGAACAGGTCATGAGTGGCGCGACCATGATGGTAATAAAACGCTCGCGGGGATCCTGGATGGTGCGCACCGCCATGATACCGGGTACGGCGCAGGCAAAACTGGATAATAAAGGGATAAAGGAACGACCTGATAAACCTACTCCGCGCATGGGTCGATCAAGCAAAAATGCAGCGCGGGGTAAATAGCCCGAGTCTTCGAGTACCAGAATAAAAAAGAACAGGATGATGATTTGCGGCAAGAAAACTAACACACTACCTGTGCCTGCAATCAAGCCATTCACCATAAAATCCTTGAGTATACCTTCCGGTAAAATATTTCCGACCCAGCTACCCGTGGTTTGTACCATCAAGTCTATAAGATCAACTACCGGGGTGGCCCAGGCAAATACGGCCTGAAAGGTGGCCATAAGCACACTGAGTAAAATCAGCAGGCCAAGTACCGGGTGCATGACAATAGCATCAAGTTTATCTTGCCATGCAGGTGTGCTGTCAGGCTGTACTACAAATTCATCTAACAGGATTTCTATGCGATGATATAAATCTTCTACTGTTTCTTGTCGCTGCAAGGCATTCATATTCACGGCCTGTTCTTCGCCCGGCCTGAATTCAGTGAGTACTTTTTGCAAGGCATCAACGCCGTGACGATGTACAGCGATAGTTTCTACTACAGGCATGCCAATGGCTTTGGCTAAACCCGCGGTATCAATGACAATGCCGCGTTCTTTGGCCGCATCTGCCTGGTTGAGTGCGAGAATCATCGGCCGGTTAAGGCTTTTCAGTTCCATCACCAAACGCATGCCCAGCCGCAGGTTGGTGGCATCGACAACAGCAATCAAAACATCAGGAGCCGCTTCGCCCGCCATTTGGCCAACGATAATATCGCGCGCGACTTGTTCGTCGGGTGAGGTGACAAACAGGCTGTAAGTGCCAGGTAAATCGATTAATTCAGATTCCTGTTGTAGGCCGGGCAAGGACCCAGTGCGCCTTTCAACAGTAACGCCAGCGTAATTGGCAACTTTGGCTCTTGCCCCGGTCAAGCGATTGAATAATGAGGTTTTGCCGCAATTGGGATTGCCAACTAACGCGAACCTTATCAGTGCAGGGCGGGAAGCGGGGGCAGTCATTTGGCGGTAATCTCGATTTCAACGAGGATTTTTGCCGCTTCGGCATGACGCAGCGCAAATTTGGTGCCGTTAATTTGTATGGCTATCGGATCATGCCCTAATAAGCCAAAGCCGATGATTTTTAATGCTGCACCTGGGAGAAAACCTAATTCCTTCAAGCGCAAGGTAACGCGTTCATCCTGTGTGCCCAATGTCGGTTGTGGAAGCAAAGCCACAATACGGGCGCAGGTATTTTTTGCACACTCGTTCAGCGGCAAGGTTTTGCCAGCGTTCGGTGCTGTAGTTTTTGTTGGTATTCGCGAAACAGAGTTCATAGAACCTATAAATGAGAATGATTATCAATAGTGATTATTCTAGCCCCAAATTAGCATTAAAGGCTATTAATTTCTGATAAAAAGTAGGGGTATTTGTTTGCTGGCAATGCGTTATTTTATCCTGGGAAAATAATTGCTCGCCTTTGAAATAGAGCCATTCAGCAGGGTTTCTGCTAAGCTTTCCGAAATGTTATCCTTTTTTAAGATCTTTTATAATGGCCGTTCGTATAATATTGTCTATAAAGATAGCGCTATAAGAATTGTTAAAAATACTCATGGAATTGTTATGAATGTGAAAAAAATTAGTAGCTTGTTGTGTTTCTTGCTAGCCACACCAGTATTTTTTGTTTTTTCTGCCCAGGCACAAGATAAACTGGATAGTCCCCAGTTCACGCCGTTCGGGGCAGAACGCCAAGGTAATGCGGATAAAACCATTCCAGCGTGGACAGGTTCTATGGATGGTCTTCCTAATGGACTGGTTTATAAAAAGAGTGGCGACCCTTATCCCGATCCTTATGCGAGTGAAAAACCGTTGTTTAGCATCACAGCATCGAATATGGATAAATATGCTGACAAGCTCAGTGATGGAGAAAAGGCATTATTTAAAAAATATCCCAATACATTCAGGATGCCCATTTATAAAACCCACAGGGATGCCAAAATTGGCGATTTTTATACAGAGCGTACAGCCTGGAATGTGGCCCATGGCACCAAATTATTGAGTGGCAGTGAGGGGTTGCAAAACTACACCGGCGGTGTGCCATTCCCCCTAGCCAAGGAAGCAACCCAGATTATCTGGAATGCGCGTCTGGTGCACTTCCACCCGACGGAATTGGGTATCCTCGATGACATGGCTGTTTATTTAAACGGTAAAAAAGAGATGCGCCGTCAAGAGTATGTTTCAGAATTCCCTTTCTCGAATCCTAATAATTTTTTGGGGGATGTGGATGCGGAGATTGGTAAAAATGCTGCGTATGTACACGTAGAAGTCATTGAGCCACAGCGCTCTAAAGGACAAATTGTTATTGTGCATGAGGCTCTGGATCAAGTGACTAATGAGCGCCAGGCCTGGGCTTATATGCCAGGTTCACGACGTGTCCGTCGCGCCCCGACGGTGGGATTCGACACCCCGGATGGCCCGGGCGGTTTGGTGACTGTTGATGATGCGCTCGGTTTTAATGGCGCTATGTACAAGTATGACTGGAAATTGATTGGCAAAAAGGAAATCTATATTCCTTACCACAACTATAAATTTGATCTCGAAAAAAGTTACGATAAATTGCTGATGCTTGGGCACGTCAATCCGGATTTTATGCGTTATGAATTGCATCGGGTGTGGATAGTGGAGGCCAATTTAAAGCCGGATACCCGCCATGTTTATGCCAAGCGTCGTTTTTATATTGATGAAGACAGCTGGTTGTTTGTATCAACAGAAAGTTATGATGCGCGTGGCAATTTATGGCGTTTCAGCCTGTTGAATTCCTTATACGATTATTTGCTGAAAGCCTATATTACCCGGGCACATTTTTTCCATGACTTGCCATCAGGTGCCTATATTGCCCAGCGTTTAATTAATGAAAAGGGTCCTTTGGATTTGATGGGTAAGCCAAGAGGTACGGATTACTATTCGCCTGATAACTTGCGGCAGGATGGAAAGAAATAATCAGGGAATCCAGAGTACAGAGTTTTTTACACTGTTAATTTAACTTGAAAAACTCAACGCTGTTTTGTAATTGTTGGGCTTCGATAGAAAGCTCTCTGGAGCGTAGTGCCATTTCTTCGGAGCCTTCCAGGTTTTTTTGGACAATCTGGTCGAGATTACGGATAGCACTATCCACTTGCATGACGCCTTCTTTTTGCTCCCTGCCGGAGTTGCTGATTTCCTGAATTAAGTGCACGGTTTCCATAAAATCCGCAATCATCTTGTCCAGCAGTTTTCTGGAATCTTCAGCATCCTTTTCGGTGCTTTTAGTGACTGCTGTAATATTGGTTGCAGATTCCTGACTGCGTTCTGCCAGTTTTCTAACTTCTGATGCAACCACAGAAAATCCATTACCGACACTCCCTGCACGGGCTGCCTCAATTTCGGCATTGATAGCCAGCAGGTTAGTTTGTTCGGCAATTTCACCAATTATTCGAATACTGGAAGCAATTCCCTTAATGGAATTAATGACTCGAATAATAGTTTCAGCACCTTGCTGGGCATTTTCTGCAGCCGTTGTGGCAATATTATTAGTGAGTATGGCGTTGTCATTATTTTTCAGGATAATGGAGTTCATTTCTTCCATCGAAACCACAATCGCATCCACTGAAGACGCCTGATCTGCTGCACCTTTAGAAATATCGTGCGAGCTCAAGTCGAGTCCGCGGCTTATTGAGGCTACGTTTTCAGCGGTTAGGGCAACGCCACAAATAACCTCACGAATTTTGCTCGACATATGCATCATGGATGCCAATAGCTGGCTAAATTCATCATGGCCATCAATATGAGCTTCGCTGGTGAGGTTGCCATTAGCAATATTTTCAGAAATCTCGAGTGCATTTTTAAGTGGTGTGGTAATGCTGCGAGTGATAGAAAGAGCGAGAAAAACACCGGATGAAAGAATAAACAACGTGCTAATAATGATAAATAGCAGTGCATTTCTACTTTTGCTGTTAGCACCTTCAATGAAACTGATAGCTTGTTTGTCGGAGTACGCGATAAGGGTTTTCATTAAATTACGCTGTTCGGTAAATAATGTTGCGCCTTCGTCTTCTGCAATATCCCAGGCATCATTGGATTGTCCTTCCAGCATAAGTGTGACGATATGGCTGTTAACTTTTTTTAACTGCAGGTAATGTTTTTTGGCTTTTGCCACCGTTTGGGTGTCACCTTCCAGGTCTTTTTCCAATGTAGCAAAATCGACAAGGATAGTTTTGTCGATAAGGTCAATTTTTTCCTTAATGAGCGGCACGTCATCACTGGTAGCTGCTAAAACAACTTCCTTGGTTAATTGTTGCAAGTAACCAATGTTACTGTCGACACGAAGAATGGTGGTGCTGATGGTGAAAGTTTCTTTGTATAAATGGCTTATGCTGTTAGACAGGCTGTTGATATTGGTTATTGCCAGCACACTCGTTAAAGCAGCCAGAAAAATGATGATGCCAAAACCCATTTTGAGCCGGCGACCGATATTGATTTGTTCAAGTAACATAAGCTTATTTTTTTATTCTTGGAGTTAGGCTATTCCATTAGCTAATACAGGTATATTCACTATAAACAATATTTAATGTTTTTGTAGTTTAAATACAAAAAAACTGGAATTAAGTTTTAAAACTGGATTCATCTCGCTGATTTTGCTTATTTTTTTGTTGATTGATGGCCCAGGTTACATGTTCATTTAATAAAGGCGAGCTGCTGCTGAGTGCAATTTGCAAAGCATCCACAATTTCCTGTGTGAAGGGGGCATTGCCTAATCCCACGGCGAGATTGCGCTGCCAGCGCTCATGTCCAATGCGGTGAATCGGTGAGCCTGAGGTTTTTTCAAGAAACTCAGCTTCACTCCACAGGAATAATGCCAGTAAGTCGCTGTTATTTAATTGATGCCGGGGTTTGAAATCGTTTTCCTGAGTAGCCTTTGCAAATTTGTTCCATGGGCAAACCAGTTGGCAGTCATCGCAGCCAAAAACTCGATTACCCATCATGGATCGCAATTCTACCGGAATTGAGCCTTTGAGTTCGATGGTTAAATAAGAGATACATTTACGCGCATCGAGTTGATTCGGTCCAATGAAAGCCTGGGTAGGACAAACCGTTAAGCAGGCGTTACAACTGCCGCAATGATTGGCTTGTTGTGGTTTATCAATAGGTAAGGGTAAGTCAGTAAGAATTTCCCCCAGGAAAAACCAGGAACCAGCCTTGCTGTTAATCAGCATTGTGTTTTTACCTATCCAGCCAAGACCGGCTTTTTCAGCAAGGGCGCGTTCTAACACGGGAGCACTGTCAACAAATGCTCGTTGATGTAAGGTTTCCTCGGCATGAAGTTGTATTTTATCGGCAAGGGCAGCAAGGCGTTTACGCATAAGCTTGTGATAATCGCGCCCCAAAGCATAGCGTGAAATATAGGCTGAACCGGGAGATTGCAGTACTTCAATAGTCTGGATGTCAGGTTGATGGTAATCCATACGAAAACTGATGCAGCGCAAGGCGTGGGTTTGCAACAAGGCAGGGTTGGTGCGTAATTCGGCATGGCGTTGCATATACGCCATTTCGCCATGATAATTGGCAGCAAGCCAGTTGTCGTAGTGTGTTTTATAAGCACTCAAGTCAACATCAGTAATGCCTGTTTGTTGAAAACCGGCAGCTTTGCCCCATAGTTTTATATCGTCTGCCAATTGTGTGTAATAATTTTTCATAGGGGTTAGATTTGCGCTTTGTCTTATTATGGCAAAGTCTGGAATATTTCAGGAATCCATCGTATGCAGCCAACCATATTATATACAGCCAAACAATGTCGAGATTTAGATTTTTTTGCTATAGAAAGTGGCATTGCCGGTTACGCACTGATGTCTCTGGCAGGAAGGGCGGCTTTTGATCTGTTGAGCAAGTTGTGGTCAATAACAGAGCCCATCCATGTGGTTTGTGGGCTGGGAAATAACGGCGGTGACGGGTTGGTGGTAGCTCGTCTTGCACATTTGCAGGGGCGCGATGTTACCGTGCATTTGTCGGGGGATGCCAAAAAATATCTGGGTGAAGCGGAATGCGCCTATGTGGATGCGCAGATGCAGGGCGTCAAAATCATTCCTGTAGATACCAGCCAGACCATAAAGCGAGGGATTATTGTTGATGCTTTTTTAGGTATTGGTCTTGTAGGGCCAGTGCGTCAATCCGCTGCAGAGATTATCCAGTGGATAAATGCCGCGCATCGGCCAGTGCTGGCATTGGATATTCCTTCCGGATTATGTGCTGATACAGGAGAAGTGTTAGGAGATGCGGTAAAGGCGGAAAAAACCCTGACCTTTATAGCTGCAAAACGCGGTCTATACACAGATAAAGGAGTCGAATGTTGCGGTGAGGTATACATCGATGAACTGGCAGTGCCAAGAAAGTTATATGACAAGATGGGTGCCGGTGTTGAGCTTTTAAAAATAGAATCCTTATTATCCCTTCTGCCTCAACGACCACGTAATGCGCATAAAGGCTTGTTTGGGCATGTGCTGGTGATTGGCGGTAACAAGGGAATGGCGGGTGCGGTATTAATGGCTGCGGAAGTGTGCGCACGCACTGGAGCCGGGTTGGTATCGGTAGCCACCTTGCCAGAGCATGTGCCGGCAATCGTGAGTCGTCGGCCAGAGATCATGGCGCATGGAGTCACTTCTATTCATGATATTGATGCATTGTTGGGAGCAGCAACGATTGTGGTGGTTGGGCCTGGTCTAGGCAAGAACCCCTGGGCAGAGCAAATGTTGTATCGTGCATCGGCAAGTGGCTTGCCCATGGTAGTCGATGCCGATGCATTGAATATCCTTAGTGAAGGAAGGGTAGTCAGATCGCCATTTCCGGGACAGTGGATATTGACGCCGCATCCGGGAGAAGCGGCAAGGTTGTTAGGTGTGTCGGTTGGAGAAATTGGTGCAGACCGGTTTGCTGCTGCACAAAAACTGCAAAAGCAGTATGGAGCTACGGTTATTCTTAAAGGTGCAGGTACTATTATCGCCTGTGAGGATAGATTGTCTCTCTGTTCGTATGGAAATCCCGGCATGGCTTCAGGCGGTATGGGGGATGTGTTAAGTGGCCTTATGGGCAGTTTACTGGCCCAGGGTTTTTCTTCGGGAAATGCTGCGAAACTGGCTGTGGCCTTGCATTCCAGGGCTGCTGATATTGAGGTTCAGAAGAATGGTATGCGTGGATTGCTGGCAAGTGATCTTACCGCTGTTATCAGGCAATTAATAAATTCAGTAGAGTGTTAATAATGCAAAGAGAATTTTTGCAGCTGAATGAGCAGGCACTGTTGCAATTGGCCAGTGATATTGCACAAGCTTCAATGCCAGGGTTAGTGGTATATCTTGAGGGCGATCTGGGGGCAGGTAAAACCACATTTAGTCGTGGAATAATTCAGGCATTAGGGCATGCAGGTGCAGTGAAAAGCCCAACATACACTTTGGTGGAATCTTATGCAGACACCAGAATGCCTGTATTCCACTTTGACCTTTACCGTTTGCGTGATCCTGAAGAGCTGGAATTTATCGGTATTCGGGATTATTTCACCAATGATGCATTATGTTTGGTGGAGTGGCCGAGTTTTGGCCAGGGCCATTTGCCGGTGGCAGATATGCTAGTGACTATTTTACGCGAAGGCCAGGAAGAACGACGGATTATTATGAAGGCTTATACGATTAAGGCCGAGAAGCTTCTTGGTGCATTGGCTTGACAATCCATAGCCCAGCATTGAGACTTGAAAGTAGATGATTTCGCATGTTTGGTTTATTTTTTTGAAAAAATCCCTGCGGATTTTTACATACAATTATACAGGTTTTCTTTCAGGGTAATTTCACGATTTTATGTCATTGAACTATCAAACAGTAAAAGCCCTTTTGTTGTGCATTATCGGCTTGAACCTGGCGTCTGTTGCGGTCACTCAGGAACGTGTACATATTCACGATATACGTTTGTGGCGTGCGCCTGACAGTACGCGCATTGTGTTTGATCTGGATAATCCGGTAGAGCACAAAATGCAATTATTGGAAAACCCCTATCGTGTTGTGCTTGATGTGACGAATGCGGTGATGTTGACAAGCCCTGATAAAGTTAACTTAAAAGGCACTCCTATTGCCAGCTTTCGTACTGAACCACAAGGCAATAACAATTTACGTATTACGTTAGTCCTCGCAGAAAAAATAACCGCGAAAAGTTTTTTCCTGAAAAAAAATTCGCCTATGGATGATCGTCTGGTCATCGATTTAATTGATCAGCCATCGTCGGTTAGCGAGGAATCTCAAGTTGGCAAGTCGGCGTCGGTAACTGAAGCTGAAGCTGAGCCAGCTGACATTGATGAATTATTGAGCGCACATGATGTAAAAACAGTAAAACCGGTAACAGCATTGCCAGAGTCGTCGATTACACAGCAAGTTGTCCAAACTAAGGACGAAAAAGACAATGCAGAATATGCTCAGGCCGAAAGCAGGGGACGACGCGATTTGATTATTGCGATAGATGCTGGCCATGGTGGTGAAGACCCAGGTGCTATTGGCCCGGATAGAATTCGCGAGAAAGATGTGGTTTTGCAAATAGCCCAAAAACTGCTGGAAAACTTTAATCAGGCAAGTGGCTACAAGGCTATCTTGGTGCGCAAGAGTGATTATTATGTTGGATTAACCCAGCGTCGTGATATAGCCCGCAAGGCTAATGCCGATATGTTTGTATCTATTCATGCGGATGCCTTTACCAGTGCCAGTGCGCATGGCAGCTCAGTTTATGCGTTATCATCAAAAGGTGCTACTTCGGCATCTGCACAATTTTTGGCGGATAAGGAAAACCAGTCTGATTTAGTGGGCGGTGTCAGCCTGGATGATAAAGATGCAGTCTTATCGTCAGTTTTGATAGATTTATCCATGACCTATAAAATGGAATCGAGCCTTGAAGTAGGGTCAGGTGTGTTGCGCAAGATGAAAAATATTTCTCACTTGCACAGTTATAAGGTTGAACAAGCAGCATTCGCCGTATTAAAAACACCCGATATACCATCAATACTGGTGGAGACGGGTTTTATTTCTAATCATGATGAAGCTAAAAAACTTAGCTCGTCTCAATATCAGCAGAAACTCGCTGATGCAATCTATCACGGTATTAATGATTATTTTTTACGTAAGGCGCCGGAAGGAACCTACATTGCCTGGAGTGGAAGTCAACAGTCTCTGGATGGGATGCATGTTGTGACTAAAGGCGATACATTGTCGGATATTGCCATGCGATATTCGGTAAGTATGGCTTCATTAATCGAATATAATAAATTAAGTTCCAATGAAGTGCGTATTGGCCAAGAACTTAAAATACCGGCCCGACGCTAATTATGTCGCGTATACACATACTCAGTCCGCGTCTTGCTAATCAAATCGCTGCAGGTGAGGTTGTTGAGCGGCCGGCTTCTGTTGTTAAGGAGCTTCTTGAAAATGCCCTTGATGCAGGGGCTACACAAATTGAAATTGATGTTGAAGCCGGTGGGGTAAAGCTGATACAGCTGCGTGATAATGGTAGTGGTATTGCCAGGGATGACCTGACCCTGGCATTAAGTCGCCATGCCACCAGTAAAATTACTACGCTTGATGATCTCGAATCTGTCGCTACGCTGGGTTTTCGCGGAGAAGCTTTGGCGAGTATTGCATCGGTGTCGCGATTAACATTAATCAGTAATAATAATGAAGGTGCCTGGGAAGTATTTACCGAAGGGCGTGATATGCAGGCGCAAATTCAGCCGGCAGCGCATCCAAAAGGCAGTACAGTGGTAGTGCGTGACCTGTTCTTTAATACCCCGGCACGCCGCAAGTTTTTACGCACAGAACAAACAGAATTCAATCATTTGCTGGAAGTGATCAAGCGCCAGTCATTAAGCCGTTTTGAAGTGGGTTTTACCTTGCGCCATAATGGCCGCGTTATCCATCAATTGAGACCTTGTAAAACGCAGCAGGATAAAGAACAGCGTATAGCGGCTATTTGTGGTCCAGCGTTTATGGAAAATGCCGTTTATATAGAAAAAGAAATCCATGGCATGGAGTTGTCTGGCTGGATAGCTTTACCGAGCTTTTCGCGCAGTCAGGCAGATTTACAGCATTTCTATGTTAACGATAGGGTTATCAGGGATCGCCTTGTTGCTCATGCAGTAAAACAGGCGTATCGCGATGTCATGTACCATGATCGCCATTCTGCGTTTGTGTTATATCTGAAATTGCCGGCTGAAAATGTTGATGTGAATGTACATCCTACCAAACACGAAGTGCGCTTCAGGGATGGGCGCACTGTACATGATTTCCTGTTCCGCACGATCAATAAAAGTATTGCCGATATTCGCCCGCAGGATGCTCTGGATAAATCCGAGTCTGTCCCGGATTCAGCAAGGGTTTTTTCACAGGCTCCACAGCAAACCATACCATTTAATTATGCGTCAGGGCTGTCATCGCCTACGCAACGCGAAGTGCGTGATACATTTTCGGCGTATAATACTTTTTCCAATGGGATAACAGCTACAGCTATTGCGCCCCGCGAAGAGAATGAAATTTTGCCGCCTTTGGGTTATGCCATTGCGCAACTGCATGGGATTTATATTTTGGCAGAAAATGCACAAGGTCTTATTGTGGTTGATATGCATGCTGCACATGAACGGATAACGTATGAACGCATGAAGTGTGCGCGTGATCAACAAGGCTTGCGCAGTCAGCCATTATTGGTGCCTGAATCGATTGCATTAAGTGAAAAAGAAGTGGAGTTTGCAGAACAGCATCAGGATTTGTTTCGCCAATTGGGTTTTGAATTGCAGGTTGCTGGTGCCGAATGCATCATGATTCGAGAGATTCCTGTGTTATTGCAGGGTGCAAAAGTAGAACAATTGTTACGTGATGTTCTCGCCGATCTCATAACTCATGGGCAATCTGTGCGTATTGAATCAGCTATTGATGAAGTGTTAGCAACGATGGCATGCCACGGCTCAGTGCGTGCCAACCGGCAATTAAGCATTCCAGAAATGAATGCATTGTTGCGCGATATGGAAGCGACTGAGCGCAGCGGCCAATGCAATCATGGCAGGCCTACGTGGTCGCAGCTTTCATTGCAGGATCTCGATAAACTTTTCTTGCGAGGTCGGTGATTGTTGTCTGATTCAGCGCCTCTTGCCCTGCCACCAGCCATTTTTATCATGGGCCCCACAGCCTCTGGAAAAACCGATTTAGCAATGCGTTTGTGTGATGTCTTGCCCTGCGAAATTATCAGTGTTGATTCAGTTTTGATTTATAACGGTATGAATATTGGTACTGCCAAACCCACTTTGCAGGAGCGCGCACAATATCCGCATCATCTGGTTGATATTATTGATCCAGCACAAAGTTATTCAGCTGCGCAGTTTCGTCAAGAAGCATTGGCGTTAATGACAGATATCACTGCTCGCGGAAAAATACCCTTGTTAGTCGGGGGTACGATGTTGTATTTCCGGGCGTTATTCGAAGGTTTGAGTGTTTTGCCTGAGGCTGATCCGCTGGTGCGTGCAGAAATTGAAAAAGATGCCGAACAATTCGGCTGGGCGTATGTGCATCAACAGTTACAACAGGTTGATCCCGTTTCAGCATCGCGGATAAATCCCAATGATCCGCAACGCTTACAGCGCGCACTTGAGGTTTATCGGCTTGCTGGTGTATCAATGACAAAGCTGCGTGAGGAAGAACACTTAAATAAAAAACCTTTTACTTATAAGGTGCTACAAATTGCCTTGGCCCCCTCTGAGCGCGCCATTGTGCATCAACGTATTGCCAATCGCTTTCATGCAATGCTGGAACAAGGATTTGAAGCCGAAGTGCGGGCATTGTACGAGCGTGGCGATCTCAATACCCATATGCCATCCGTTCGAGCAGTAGGTTATCGGCAAATGTGGAGCTATTTTGAGGGTGAGTACGATTATGACACTATGCAGGAAAAAGCGATTGCCGCCACTCGGCAATTGGCAAAAAGACAATTTACCTGGCTGAGAAGTTGGCAAGATGTAAATTGGATCTATACTGATAGTCGCGATGAGAGCCTACCCAAAAGCGAGGTGGTAGGCCAATTATTGCAAAAAACCTTAAAACTTGTTAAGAATCGATTGGCTTTGACACTTTAGAAGGGTTTTTCTATTTAACTATAATAAGATGCCAGCTCATTATTAAATTGGCCATAAGAAGCCTATCACGCCTTTATAGGGCGAAAGGAGAAAATCATGTCAAAAGGGCAAACCTTACAAGACCCTTATTTAAACATTCTGCGCAAAGAGCGCGTTCCAGTGTCAATATTTCTGGTGAATGGCATCAAACTGCAAGGCCAAATTGAGTCGTTTGACCAGTTTGTCATTTTGTTAAAAAATACTGTCAGCCAAATGGTTTATAAACACGCTATTAGCACTGTTGTGCCATCTCGTCCTATACGTATGCCAGCCATAGAGCAGATGGATGAAGAAGAAGCCCAGCAATAAACCGCTACTGGCATCGGGCTGTAAATCACGGCCCGATGCTTGCAAAGTACCTGCTAAATACTTAACCTCCCTGAATTAAATTATCTAGCGTAATCCGTTGGAGTTAATCTTGTTTTTTGAGCGCGCCGAAGGCGGAGAAAAAGCAGTTCTTGTGCATATTGATTTTCATGCCCAGCAAGATCAGGAAGACCTCGATGAGTTTATTGAGCTGGCTATTTCTGCTGGCGTACAAATCATCAGTATTGTTACTGCAAAGCGCGCCAGACCGGATGCCAGAACTTATATTGGCAGCGGTAAACTCGATGAAATCCGTGATTTAGTAAAAGCAGAAGAAGCAGATGTCGTAATATTCAATCACGCATTAAAGCCCAGTCAGGAGCGTAACCTCGAAAAAGAGTTTCAATGCCGCGTGCTTGATCGTACTGGGTTGATTCTTGATATTTTTGCCCAGCGTGCTTTAACACATGAAGGTAAAATGCAGGTAGAACTTGCGCAACTAAGGCATATGTCGACACGCTTGGTGCGTGGTTGGACGCATCTTGAGCGCCAAAAAGGCGGTATTGGTTTGCGGGGGCCAGGTGAAACACAGTTGGAAACTGATCGCAGATTACTGCGTGTGCGTATTGATTTTATCGAAGGCCGCCTGGAAAAAGTCAAAAAACAACGTGAACAAGGTCGTCGAGGGCGAACCCGTGCAGCGTTGCCTACTGTATCGATTGTGGGTTATACCAATGCCGGAAAATCCACATTGTTTAATTATATTACGGGTGCTGATGTTTATGTGGCCGATCAATTATTCGCCACGCTAGACCCTACGTTACGCCGTATCGATTTGCCGAATATTGGCGGATTGATTCTTGCTGATACAGTTGGGTTTATTCGCCACTTGCCACATAAATTAGTGGATGCTTTCAAGGCGACACTCGAAGAAACGGTATTGGCTGACTTGTTATTACATGTTGTCGATGCTGCTTCTGATGAGCGTGATGATAATATCGAAGCAGTGAACAAGGTTTTGCAGGAGATTGGCGCTGATAAGCAACGACAAATACTGGTTTATAATAAAATTGATTTATTGGGAAATGTTGAGCCGCATATTGATTTCGATGAAGGGGGTATGCCGGAAAGAGTCTGGATTTCAGCTCAGGAAGGTATGGGAATTGAGCAGCTTTATGAAGCGATTGGAATGGCTCTTGAGAATGGGCAGTGGCTTGGAAAAATATGTCTCCCGCCTCAATATGGCCAGTTGCGTGCACTTTTGTTTGAGATGGGTGTGATAGAAGCTGAAAATTATGACGAAAAAGGCAATGTAATCCTGAGTGTAAATATTCCGCAGGCAGAAATTAATCGGTTGAGCAAAAAGCTTTCAATCGATTGGCAAAAATTTGTTATCAGTTAATTCATTAAATTTAAGCGGCATTCTGCTAGAATTCACCCTCTAGCATAAACATATAT
>CAZTZY010000053.1:0-22213 GCA_964617765.1 uncultured Spongiibacteraceae bacterium | reverse complement strand
TCTGGAAAGTGGGCGATGATGGTACATGAAGCAATATTCCCCTGTCATATTCTTTAATCTAAGTAAAAGGTCTCCAAAATGAAAAAAATCGTGTTGTTAATATCTTGTATCACCGTGGGTTTGGCAGGTTGTTCCATAGATCCTTATACCGGCGAGAAAAAAACCAGTCATACTGCAAAAGGCGCATCTATCGGCGCCAGTGTAGCTGCGGTGGCTGCCTATCTTGATAACAAGGATGCAACCAGTACCAAACGTAACCAGCGCATATTAAAAGCCGCTACAGCCGGTGCTGCGATAGGTGGTGGCGTTGGATATTACATGGATACCCAGGAAGCCAAACTGCGTGAAAAACTGCGTGGTTCAGGTGTTAGTGTGGTTCGTGAAGGCGATAACATTAATCTGGTGATGCCAGGCAATATTACTTTTGATACCAACAGTGCTGATATCAATGCCGGATTTTATGAGGTGCTGGATTCGGTGGCTTTAGTGCTCGTGGAATTTAATAAAACCGTTGTTGCTGTATCCGGCCATACCGATAATACAGGTTCAGCAGCGGTGAATCAGGTGCTTTCGCAAAAACGCGCACAAGCGGTGGCAGGGTATTTAAAATCACAAAAAGTGGCCAGTTCACGGTTTGAAATATTTGGTTTTGGACCTACCCAGCCGATTGCAGATAATTCAACACCTTCAGGCCGTCTGGCAAACCGCAGGGTTGAAATAATGTTACATCCGGTTTCTGCTGAATAATTATTGTTAGTCATTAGTTAATAGCAACGCGCCAAGGATGGCCTATCAAGCAGTTTACTTTTCTTTTTAAGGTTTCTATATGAAAAAAATAGTCATGGGTTTAGCCCTTACGCTTTTATTATCGGGTTGTGAAACTTTTGGCGAAATGCGCAGCGCTTCTTCCAAGGGTGCAGCTGTAGCTTTCTCGTGTGACCAGATAAAAAATTCTTTTGCGGCCTACAATCGAGACCGGCAATCACTCGAGGCTTTAAGGTTAATCACCACGATGACCAACACCAGCACTAAAGGCATGACCACAGCAACAGCTGACAGGTACTATGAAAAAGCCCGTAATAACGCCAATCTGGCATTGCTGTTACAAGGTTGTGAGCCGATATAAGCACTGAATTTTCTGGTTAAATTCAGTTACGAGGCTTGATAAGGAATACGACATTAAGGATGGGGTATTTTGAAAGGGCAGCCGGAGCTCAAAATGGCTTCGGCTGTTACAAGCATGAGTTAATGACCTGCTTCAACTTCCATATCGCTTTCAACTTCTCCTGCTTCAGGTTTTACATGAGGGTGCGATTTTACGGTCGCTTTACGGCGTTGTAATAGCGTATCCAGCTTCATTTTAAGATCACCAATAGCCAGATATAAGTCATGCGCCGATGCAGTAGCAACCAGATCCTGCCCCAAAAAATGCACTTTGGCTTCAGCCACTTGTTCTTTCTTCTCAACGGTTAAGATGACGTTGACGTTTTCGATATCCGGGTAGTGTTTTATGAGTTTGTTGAGGCTGTTATTGACAGCAGTTTTGAGACCTTCGGTAACTTCGACATGATGACCAGTGATATTGATATACATCTTATCTGCTTCCTCTTTTATTAACGTGTCTGTTGAGTATAGATCCTAAAAGTTGGAAAATTAAAGGTAATCTATTAATTTTAATTTTTATTTGATTTGTCGCATAAATGGCCTGTTTTTTTTATTTTCTTGTGCCAAACTGAAAAAATAATAATAAAACCAACAGGGTAATTTACACCTTCAGGGATATGATCTAAAAGCGGATAAATGGTTCATTTCTTGAGTATTTATCTGGTCGCTCATTTTAATTTTGGGTTATCCCTATGAAATATATTGATTATTTTGCTCTGCCCATGTTTTCTCACAATGGCGATGCACTCTATCGCGCCCGTTTACTGGTAGGTATTGCATTAGCTTACAGCGTGTTTGTTGTCTGTTTTGCCCTGTTTTTTCTGGTGTTCCCCGGTTTTTCTTTGGCTGAGCGTTTATCGGGTGTGATCCCGGTCAGTATTTTGGGTGCTGCCTATCCCTATATTCTTCATGTAATCAGAACCCAGGGTAAATATTACCTGTGTTCCCACCTGATTATTGGTTCTACATTTTTGGGTATTGCCGGTGGTGTTTATGTCAGTGGCGGTTCGGTTGAAACGCCTTCCAGCACTATCTTGATATTGCCGGTAATGTTGGCGTTCTGTTTGTTAGGTCAAAAAAGCGGCTTGATATGGGCGGGTGTTGTTTTTACCCTGAATGTGATTGGTTTGATTGCCGGGTTGAATGGGTATGACTTCCCGATTACCTCCAAAGCAGAAACCATACCTATGACAAAAGCATTTAACTGGGTAGTGGCCTATATCACCATTATCGCGCTGGTGATTATCTATGAACGCATGAATACCCAGTTAAAAAATGAGCGTGACATTGAGAGAGACCGTTATAAAGACGTTGCTCGAGTGGCATTGGAAAGCTCTGTTGTTAGTCAAAGTGCAGAAGAGTTGGCTTTGTCGGGCCAGGATTTATTGGATTCCACCATTCAGCAAAAAACCGCCATTGAACAATTGGCCACCACGACTGAAGAATTGGGTGCGACAGCTGAACAAAATGCGCATTTAACAACGTCGGCAAAAATAGCAATAAAAGATACAGAAGATCATCTGGTTGTTAGCAAGGCGGATATTCAGCAGTTATTGGCATCCATGAACCAGGTGCGTGAATCGAGTGAAGAAATCCAGACAATCAACAACGTCATTAATGATATTTCTTACCAGACCAATATATTATCGTTAAATGCCATGATAGAAGCCTCACGTTCCAGTGAGGCCAGTGGCGGATTCAAGGTAGTGGCGCTGGAAGTCAAACGATTGGCCGAACGTTCGGCGAAGGCGGCAGATAACATCAATAAACTGTTAGACAGTAACTTTGTGTCTGTGCAGCAAGGGGTGAATTTATCAGAAACCATGCGTCGTCGATTTGAAGAGATATCGGCAAAAATACGGCCATTATCAGATTCAATCCAGAATATTGCCGATGCCAGTCATGAGCAGAATGAAGCCTTGCGGCAAATAGTCGGTGGTCTTGCTGATATTGACAAGGCGATTGAGAAGAATAAACAACTGGCTGTAAAAACATCCACAATGGCCAATGAAATGAGTAATAATTCAAAATCCATGGTGAAAGCGCTGAACAGCCTGCAGGAATAAAAAAACGGCGGTAACTTTACGCTACCGCCGTTTTAAATGATCCCTAACTAAAAAACCTTCTAACCAATACTATCAGGCAGTTTCTTTTTCGTCTTTAATGATGTTGTAAAGCTTGTCTTTCAATAATAAACGTTCTTTTTTCTTCGTTTCAAGATAAGCATCACCCGTATTTTCAACACCTTGCTCAATACGATGAATTTCATGATCCAGTTCATGATACTCATCAAACAGTTTGGCGAAATGTGCATTATTCATCTTCAAATTATGGATGGCGTCTTTATGCTGCGGGAATTCGTGAATTAAATCGTGTTTTTCAATAATCATTATATATACCCTCGTTAAATGTATTTTGTTTTTAAACTTTAACGTGATGGTAAATCGGGGTATTGATATATATCAAGCCATCTGCGGAAAGCCCGGCCGGGGAATTATTTTTTGCGGGCGATAATGGTTCTGATGGGGCAAAGATCAGTGTCACTCAACACGTCAAAACCATGGTTTTGCATCCAGATGCGGATATTGCGTTTGTGCCAGCTTTCAATAAAAGGCTCAAAGACAAAATGCGCCAATAGACGGAAATATACACCGGAAAAGCCCCAATTCCTGAACAGGGTTAACCAGCTGTTTTCGTAATATTGAATCGCGGAAGGCTCCGCAATGGCTAGCAAACCACCGGGTGCAAGAATACGGTTAAATTCAGAAAGTGCCTGATCAGCATATTTAGGCGGAATTTCGTGGAACATGAAACAGGCTGAAATACCGTCAAAACGCTCATTCCTGAAACCGGTTTGCTCCGCTTTACCTTGTACAAAATGGATATCAGGGAAGGTTTTCGCAGCATGCTGCAGCAGGTAAGGAGAAGGATCCAGCCCCCATACTTCTTGCACGCCGGCTTTTTTGATAGCCGCTGCGGTTTTTCCACCAGCGCAGCCTGCATCCAGTACACAATGTTGTTTACTGAGCGCATCAGCGAGTTGCTGGCGAACAGGCTCTACCTGATTGAGCATAGAAATATCAAAACCCTTGATATAGCCCGGGGTCAACGCATTTGAATAGTTGCCGTTGGGTAAATTATGAAATTCCTGCAGGGCATATTTGGGTATATGTTCCGTGCCTATAAGGGATTCAGAAATCTGAACTCGAGAGCGTTCGCTGAGGATGCATTTAAAAAAACGCAACAGGTGCAAAGGATTGGAAAAATTAAATTGATCCGCCCAGGTATCGGGAAGTTTAATGTTTAGCCAGTCAGGTTGTTGGGGATCAGTGGAATGTGTATTGGCGTCAATATCGACAGAATAAGTCGCTGAATTTAGACAGGCATGAAGTTCATCAGGAACATAGATTCTATGAGATGCGGTTGAACCCACTTGAAATACCCTGCGTGTTTTTTTAAAGCCGCGGATTATAAGACCCGTAAAAAAAACCGTCAATATTGCTCAGGAAATTCGCGCCATGTCAGTGTAGACGGCGTGGGATAAATTTTCCGGTAGGTGAATACAAACCATAAAGGCAGGATTTTTCGAGATATCATGAGCTACACATTGAATAAAGCAGACAACGGGCATCGAAAAATTATTCAGGGAGATTCTCGACTGAGCCAAGCCATTGCACCACGCCTTCGCCACAACATTTCCCGGTAGCAAAACAGGCCGTTAATAAATATCCGCCAGTGGGAGCTTCCCAGTCCAGCATTTCGCCGGCACAGAAAACCCCGGGTATCATATTGAGCATTAATTTATCTGTTAGGTTTTCGAAGCCAATGCCACCGGCACTGCTGATTGCTTCAGTAATAGGTCGTGTTGATTGCAGAATCACAGGTAAAGCCTTGATCGATTTGCTGAATGCTGCAGGTTTTTTCAGAGTTTTCTTATCAATACATTCGTGTATCAAGGCCACATCAGCCGCGGTCAGTTTCAGTTTTTTACGTAACACATTACCCAGCGACATGCCGTGACGATGCTGTTCAAGCAGGAATTCTATTTGCGCAGGGTTGCGATCCGGCAATAGATCGATAGAAAGGGTAACGGGTGAATGGGTTGATAGTAGTGCATCGCGCAAGGGCGCACTCAAGGCATAGATGGCACTGCCTTCAACGCCATAATGGCTGAGCACGAATTCGCCGCGTTTTTCATGACATATTCCAGTACTGTCAACAAAGCTCAAGCGGGCATTTTTAATCGGACTTCCCGAAAAATGCTGTTTTAGATGATCGCTCCAGTGGACATTAAAACCGCAATTGGAAGGTAGTAAGGGTTTAAGGGTAATGTCTTTGTTATTTAGCCAGTGTTGCCATGCGCCATCAGAACCTAATTGTGGCCAACTGGCTCCTCCCATGGCTAACACTATGGCTGAATATTGTGTATGGATGTCGCCGGTGGGTGTCTCGAAGTGTAATTGGAAGTGTAATTGTCGATGCTTATCCATACCCATACAGCGATGTCGCATAAAAAATTCTACACCGTGTTCTCGCAAGCGGTGTAACCAGGCGCGCAGTAACGGTGCGGCTTTCATATCCGCAGGAAACACCCGGCCAGAACTGCCAACAAAGGTATCGATACCTAAATCATGAATCCATTGGCGTAATTGTGTAGGGCCAAAATTTTCCAGTAACGGATTCAGGTTGGCTTGATGGTGGCCATAACGTCTGATAAAGAGTGGCCAGTCTTCCGCATGGGTAATATTCATGCCGCCTACGCCGGCCAATAAAAACTTGCGTGCTGAGGAAGGTTTGGCATCGTAAATGTGCACTTTATAGCCTGCGTTGGCAATAACTTCAGCGGCCATTAAACCGGCAGGACCTGCACCAATAACGGCAACACTTAAGGGCAGGGTAGATTCGTCATGTGACTTTGTGGGATTCATTATCGGATTCTACGCCAAAATGGCAGAAAAATACTATCAGTCATCGTACGGAGTAATCAATGAAACATTGCATAACGCAAGGTTTCAACCAATCAGCGATAGCGGCTGAAATCAGCCGAGATGTATAAGGTTAAATACCGTGTACGTGGTTAATGAACTCATCTGCCAGCATTTCACCCTGCAAACTTTTTTCAGTGATTTGTTGATTATTTTTGAAAAATAACATGCTGGGAGGTCCAAATAACTTGAAGTGATCCAGTACAGTTTTGTCATCGGCAGTATTGTCCGTTACATCAATTTGCAGTAATACAAAATCCTTGAGTGCCCATTGCACGCTAGCCTGGCTGAACACTTTGCGTTCCATGTCGATACAGGCAGTACACCAGTCAGCATAAAAATCCAGCATGACAGTTTTATGTTCCTGTGCTGCCATATTGATGGCTGTAGTCAGCTCTGTTTTGGTTTTTATGCGTTTGAATAATGGTGCCTTTACGGGCACAACGGTTTCACTCGCAGATTGGCTGGATAACTTGATTGGGTGTAATGGATCTGTTCCACCGGTCAAGGCGCCAAACATCAAGATGCAACCATAAAGTACCAGGATAAAACTCGCGGCTTTGCCCAGGCGAGCAAATCCAGGGGCAGCCGGTTCAAATGCGCCAGTATGCATGCCATAAGCAATCAGCAGTACCGACCATAGTGCCAGCGTTATTTCTCCGGGAATAATGCGCGACATCAGCCAGATTGCAACGCCCAGTAAAATCACGCCAAATAAATGTTTAACGTGGTTCATCCATAAACCTGCTTTAGGTACCAGTTTGCCACCACCAGCACCGATGGCAATCAAAGGCAAGCCCATACCGATTCCCAGTGCAAACAAGGCAAGACCTCCCATTAACTTATCGCCGGTACTGCTGATAAATACTAACGCACCTGCTAATGGGGCAGAAACACAGGGTGAAACCACCAATGCAGATAAAGCGCCCATCACAAACACACCGATGAGATGCCCGCCTTTTTGTTTATTGCTAAGATTATAAAGTGCATTTTGCACGCGGCTGGGTAAAGCCAGATTATAAAGACCAAACATGGAAAGTGATAAGGCTACAAAAACCAGCGAGAAAGTAACGATTACCCAGGGGTTTTGCATATAGGCTTGCAGGTTGCCCTGGGCACCGAAAGTGGCGGCAATGATTCCGGCAAAAGCATAGCTGGTGGCCATACCCAATACATAGGCAGACGATAATAAAATACCATGGCGAGCAGTGAGGTTATGGCCATGTCCTACAATAATACCTGAAAGAATGGGTACCATTGGTAGAATGCAAGGTGTTAATGATAGGCCGATACCCAATAAGAAAAAGATACCTATGGTGCTTAACAGGCTCGCGTGTTCAAGGAATTTTGAAATATCACCCGTAGACGATAATTCATTAACCGACGTCTCTACGGCAGGTGTTACCGCAGGCTCTAAAGCCGGTTTTTCAGAAACTTCTGCAGAAGGCCCTGCAGAAGGTTTTATGGCAGTATTGGTTGCACTTTGCGGGGCGGCAACAGCAAATGAAGGAATAGGGTCAGCAGCCTTAATGGCAGGAATAACCACTGCCGGATTTGTTGAGCCGTCAGGATTGGCATTGGCAACATCGGTCGTATTATCGATGACGATAACATCCAGGGTTTTGGTTTGTGGTTGATAACACAAACCATCTTTGGCGCACCCCTGGTATTCAATAGTAACAGTCTTGTTAGGGCTATCCCGGGTGATGCTGGTGATATCAATAATGGCTTTGGCTGTATCGTAAAAAACGGGTACTTCGCCAAAATTTTTGTCCATTTTAAGTTCACTTTTGCTAATGAAGCTTAAAGGCAGATCGATGTTGGCTTCATCCATTTCTATATAAGAAGACATACGGTTCTCATACAGGTAATAACCGTGCTCCACTTTCCATTCCACATCAATGACATTGCCATTTTGTTGGGCTTTAAACTGGAAAGCCTGGTCAGGGGGTAAAAAGGTTCCTGCAAGAAGCTGGCCGGAAAAAATCCATATCGAAATGAATGATAAAAATAAACGCAGTGCTTTCATAGGTGACACCTTAATATGAGCCGATGTACAGAGTATATGTTGTTAACCTTAAGGGAAAATTAAGTTTGTCGTATAGCTATATATAAGTGAATTTTGAATAAATAGGTTGGCGATTAACTGAAATTGTATAACCCTTCACAAGTTTTAATGCAGCCCGTCACTAATATTAATCGGACTTAAGCTTGTCTTAAGAAACACCGGTTATTATTCAAACATGGAAAATAAAAAGAGGTGAATCCATGAAATTCTTAAAAATAGTGTTACTCAATATACTCTTGATCAGCCAGTTCGCTGCAGCAGAAACTACAGGTGTGGCGCCTGATTTTAGCTTGCAAGGGATAAGTGGAATGGTGAATCTGGCCGATTATAAAGGCAAGGTTGTTTATGTCGATTTCTGGGCATCGTGGTGCAGCCCTTGTCGTGATTCCTTTCCATGGATGAGCGAAATGCAAAAAAAATATGCCGATCAAGGTGTAGAGTTCATCGCTATTAACGTCGATAGAAAACAGGCGGATGCAGAAACATTCCTGAAAGATACCCCCGCAAACTTCACTATTGCGTTTGATCCAAAAGGCAAAACTCCCAAGGCTTATGATGTGATGGGTATGCCAACCGCTTTTGTTATAGGCAAGGACGGAAAAGTATTGCATAGCCATATTGGCTTCAATAACAAAGACAAGGGCGATTACGAAAAACATATACAGCAAGCATTATTATAACAGTACAGTTCAGTGGAGTATCCAATGACAATTAAAAAAATGATCCTTCTGCTTCTGGTAACAAACACCCTGGCGAGTTGCTCCAGTCTTGGTGCTGAGCCTTGGGAAAGAGACATATTGGCAAAACCGGAAATGCAGACGTCGGCAGTAGATGCAGCCTTTGACGAGCATATTTATTTCAGTAAAGAGGCGTCAAGCGGTGGTTCAGGCTTTGGCGGAGGTGGATGCGGATGCAACTGAAAAACAAAAAGAAAATCACGGGCGCTTTAGCCAGTGCAACCTGCGCATTGTTGGGATCCTCTTCGCTTCATGCAGAAGGCGATATGGGATGGAAAATCGATACGGCTTACATGCTGTATAGCGAGAAAGACCGTGTTGAAGCTGCTGAACCCACATTGAAAGCACAAAAGACATTCGCAGATGACAGCAAACTTAGCCTGAATCTTGTGTTTGATACTTTATCAGGGCCATCACCCAATGGTGCAGTTCCTGGCAATGTACCGCAAACATTTACAAGAGCCAGCGGGCACAGTATTTATGTCATTAATCCCGGAGATATTCCCTTCGATGATAACTTCCATGACAGTCGTACCCAAATCGGAATGTCTTGGGATGCGCCTATTAACCGCCTCATGCGTTATAACATTGGATTCAATACCTCTACGGAACATGATTACCAATCGATGTCTGTTGATGGAGGTATGAGCTGGGATTTCAATAAAAAGAATACTACATTATCTGTTAGCGGTTCATATGCTGCCGACAAGCTCAATCCTATTGGTGGCGTCCCAACACCTTTGGCAACCATGAATGCTTCTGGTGTGCTTACATATCGAGATGGCACTGATGAAACCAAAAATGTCTTTGATATTTTATTTGGTGTTAGTCAGGTCATTGATCCAAGAACTATCATGCAGTTTAATCTTGGCCTAAGTCAGTCTAGCGGCTACCTGAACGATCCTTATAAAGTGGTTAGCATAGTAGACCCTGTTACGGGAATACCGTTAGATGTGGCATCAGGCGGGGCGATATATGAAAACCGTCCTGATTCACGTTCAAAAGAAAGCCTGTATTGGGAAACCAAACATCACACTACATGGGGTGATACCATTGATGTTTCGTATCGCTACATGATGGATGACTGGGGTATTAACTCACACACTGTGGATTTCCATTATCGCTGGAATATTCTCGATAATCTTTACCTGCAGCCACATTTGCGCTGGTATCAACAAAACGAAGCCGATTTTTACAAGCATGAATTAACTGCCGTTCCTGCGCCCGGTACAGAGGTCAGTGCAGATTATCGCCTGGCAGCATTCTCGGCGACAACAGCAGGTTTCAAGGTAGGCTATATCTTCATGCCTGATAACGAATTGAATTTCAGGTTTGAGCAATATCAGCAAACCGGGGATACGCCCAGTGGTTTGGTGGGTATCCAGAACAGCTATGAAGCATACCCTGATCTTGATGCAACGATTATGCAAATTGGATATTCGTTCAAGTTCTAGGCAGTTGCTTGTTGAAATAACCCGGGTTCTGTTAATCTTTTTGAAAAAGCAGTCCCGGGTTTTTTATGCCAGTGCTTTGGCATGAGTACTCTGGAATGGCCAGAGACAAACCTCCAGAACAAATAAAGGTATAATCGCCGTGCAACATTACAATGATCCTGTCGATATTACCCGCCCCATCAATGTGCGTTTTGCCAATGGGTTTTATATCGGTGAATTTGCCGCCATGGCCAGCCCATGTGAAATATTGTTAGATACCCAGGATGAAGCACTGGCCAGAATGCTCACAGAAACTGCTGCCCATGAAACCTGGCGCATTGAACAAAAATACAGCCGTTATCGTGAAGATGGCATTATTCCCAAAATCAATCGCAGTGCTGGACAACCAGTGACTGTCGATGCAGAAACCGCCATGCTGATCGACTTTGCCTATCATTGTTACCAGATAAGCGATGGTTTTTTTGATATAACCTCCGGTGTATTGCGCAAGATATGGAAGTTTGATGGCAGTGATAAAATTCCGGCGCAAAAAAACATTGATGCCATCATGCCTTTCATTGGCTTGCAGCAGGTGGAATGGAAAAATCCGGTGATTACCATGAAACCTGGTATGGAAATAGATTTTGGGGGTATTGGCAAGGAATATGCTGCAGACAGGGTGATGCAATGTTTTCAGGAAAAAACCTCGATATCCCTGTTAGTCAATTTTGGTGGTGATATTGTTGCCAACAAGGCGCGTGAAAACGGACAGTCCTGGCAAGTGGGTATAGAAGTGAAAGACGCTGAATCAAGCACTACAGCAAAAGCCAGCCAGATTTTATCCATTAAAGAGGGTGGCGTTGCCACCAGCGGTGATTCACGGCGCTTCCTGCTGAAAAACAATAAACGTTATGGGCACATCCTTAACCCCAAAAGTGGCTGGTCTGTCGCCCATGCCCCACGATCCGTCACTGTGATTGCCAAAACCTGTACAGAAGCCGGTATTATTTCCACAATGGCAATGTTGCAGGGAAAAAATGCCGAGAAGTTTTTGAAAAAGCAGGGCGTCCAGTTCTGGATTCAGCGTTAATAACAGTATCACTTAAATGCGTGATGAATGATCGCGGTCTAGCCCGCTCCTACGAATTGAGTTGTGATCATCGTATGGAATGTTTGGCACATGACGCACGGATATGTTGTAGGAGCGGGCTAGACCGCGATACCCGAAAAACCTTTAGTGCAGTCCAAAGGCACAACCCAATAAATCTGTGGTTGCAGGTTTCGTGTTAGACTTACAATATCCGTGCGAGATGAATGATCGCCATCTAGGCCGTTCCTGCCAAAGCATTAAACCTTGCGTCGGATTATATCGCGAATCAAAAAACGTGCCGGATTTAATTCCCTTGCTATCTCAAAAGGCATGGGATAAGGCTGTTCTAACAGATACGACCGGATTAATTCTGCGGCAATGGGTGCGGTACTAAAACCGCGTGAACCGTGCGCTATATTCACCATCAGGCCTGCATGATATTCGCCCGTCACTGGAATATAGGCATTACTGTTTTTAGCATAATGACGGTAATGGTGGATAAATGCGTGGGCATTTGGCACCGGGCCAATCGCCGGAAGATAATCAGGCGTGCTGCAACGAAACTCCACCCGACCTTGCAGTGGAAGGGTTTGCCGATGTTGTGCAAGTGCCGGTGTCGAGAAACCGGGTAAATTATTTTTCAGGGTTTCCAGATTATATGTTTGAGAATCTTGCAGTAATTCACGTTCAGTGCTTTTTAAATCATAACTCGCACCACAGGTATACTGTTGTGGGTTGTCGGAAGCTGCCGGTGCAATATAACCTTCATGGCAAATAATGGTGTTGAGCTCATCAAAGCCGGAAGCATCAAACACACTGATTTGCCCGCGAATCGCTTTGGTCGGCAGTGTTAATTCTGGCAACAGGCTATTGGCAGCATGGGCATTGCATAACACTACTGCATCCGTTTGTAATATTGACTGGCCAGCGGAATGAGCCAGCCACAGGCCATCACTTTTTTCCAAGCGGGTAATAGTCGTATTGCCGATAAAGCGGATACGTTTATCGCCGAGGAGATTGTCACGCAACACAGAAGGTTGTAACCAGCCACTGCCCGCCAGCCATAAACAGGGTTGCTTGATCACGGTATTGGCGCGCGCTGAACTGGCATTTGCATCCAGTAAGGTTACCAGGTTATCCATACCCTTAAAGCGCTCTAACATTTTTTCTGTAACGCCTAGTTCATCATCATCCAGCATCTGTAACATGCCACAAGGGTGAAAGGCCTCGGCATACTGTTGCGGATAAAATCGTGTGGCAAATAAATAACTGAGCAAATTGAATTCGGTAAAAGTGCCGCTTTCATGCGAGAGCTTGGCGAACAACATTGCCTGTGGATTGCCAGACGCTCCTTGAAAAGGCTCGGAATGGCTATCCACCAGAGTGACATCAAGGCCTGCATTGGCCAGCGTTTTTGCGGTGGTAAAACCGGCAATGCCGGCGCCAATCACCAGCACCGATTTTGCTTTATGCGTGGCACGATAAATCGGCCAGAAATGCCCGTAAGGCCTGGCGCGTGAACTTTCCGTGATATGTTCTGCCAGTATTGGCAAGCCTACATATTCACCACGAATCATTTCGCGTTTTTTGCCAAATCCTTTCACCTTGCCTACCGCAAAACCTGAAGCTTGCAAGCCGCGGCGCACAATGCCTGCTGCAGTAAAACTGGCAAAGGTGGTATGGCGTTTACTGAGTTTGGCCATGGTGTTGAACAGCTCAGGAGTCCACATATCCGGGTTTTTATCCGGCGCAAAACCATCGAGGAACCACGCATCCACAGCACGGTCTTCAGCATACGATATTAATGGATGGGTATTTTCGAGCAAAGCTTGCAAGCTGGTGGTGGCATCACCTAACAATAGTAACAAGGTAACGCTATCAGCCAGCTCAATGTTGTGCAAACCGGCAATGGGTAAAGGGTAGCCGGCACACAAGCGCTCGCTGAGTTCAGTCAGTTCTGGCCAGCAAGCCAGGCTTTGTTGTAAATCGGTTTTTGTCAGTGGAAAACATTCGGTAGAAATATAAAACAGTTTTTTACCTTGTGGTGCATGCTGTTGCCAGCATTGCCAGGCCAGCAAAAAATTCAGACCCGTGCCGAAACCGGTTTCAGCGATGATAAAATGGCTTTTATCCAGTTGGCTGAAACGTTGTGTCAGGAAGTTATTGTCGAGATATACATAACGGCTTTCGGCAAAACCGTCATCAGCAGAAAAATAGACATCACCAAAATGGCTGGAGACAGGGGTATTGGCATTGCGCCAATCCAGGCTTGCTGTCTCCAGAACTTTTTGCATGCCCTTATTTAGCCAATAGTCACTTTAGGCAAAGCCGGGGCGGGCAGGGTAATCTTCTCGCGCGGTGCAATGACCGTAGCTTTGCCTTCCGCCACAGTTTTGCCGTGCTGGTTCGAGCAGTTACACAACAAGCCCACAATGGCCTTGTCGGCGCGAATGGTTTCCACTTCCAGTGTCACGGTAATGGTATCGCCAATAAATACCGGTGCCTTGAACTTGATCTCCTGGCCGAGATAAATAGTACCAGGCCCTGGCAACTGGATACCCAAAGCCGCACTCACCAGCGCGCCGGTATACATGCCATGGGCAATGCGCTGGCCAAACTGCGTAGTGGCGGCATAGTCCGCATCGAGGTGCACCGGGTTAACATCGCCGGAAACCAGCGCGAATAACTGGATATCGGCCTCGGTACAGGTTTTGGTATAAGTGGTTTTTTTGCCGATTTCCATTTCATCAATGGTTACGTTGGTTAAAGTGGTCACAGGTGATTCCTCAGTGTGTTTTCTGGAAAAACAGCATTCTAGCCTAAAAGCAGTGAATGCTAAAACGTGATAAAAGTGCCATTTATGACGATAGAAGCAGAACAATATATCGAAATTGGCCGAGTAGGCTATTCTGTAATAGTATTGAACTCCTAAGTCAGTTAAAACGGCTAATTTCAGGAAAACCGTATTAAACAGGCAATAATGCTTCGTTCAGCGACATGCCGAACGAATATTACATAAAAATAAAAAATAATTAGCATTAGAAGAGGAAGCAAGTATGGCTATAGGTAACATAATTTTTTGGGGCGCAATCATCGGTGTTATCGTATGGATAATCACCATTTACAATGGCCTGGTATCACTGAAACACCGTTTTGAAAATGCGTTTTCACAAATTGATATCCAGTTGAAGCGCCGTTACGACCTTATCCCTAATCTGGTAGAAACCGCCAAGGCTTATATGGCCCATGAACGGGATACCCTCGAGGCTGTTATTTCAGCACGTAATTCCGCTCTGGCAGGTTTAAATGCCGCCAAGCATAATCCCTCCGCTGAATCCATAGCCAACCTCAACCAGGCTGAAGGTGTGTTGCAGGGAGCGATGTCACGCTTTCAAATGGTGATGGAGGCTTATCCTGATTTAAAAGCCAACACCAATATGATGCAATTGAGTGAAGAACTCATTAGTACTGAAAACAAGGTATCGTATTCGCGCCAGTCTTATAACGATTCCGTCATGGAATATAACATCTACAAAAAATCGTTTCCGGCAGTGATCTTTGCCAGTTCGTTCGGACATATCAAAGATGCAGCCTTTCTGGAGTTTGAAGACAAGGAACAATTGCAGTCTGCTCCCAAAATTGCCTTTTAACTGTTAACGGCATGAATTTTTTCGAGCAACAGGAGCTCGCTCGCCACAATACGCGCTGGCTGATCATTTTATTTGTGCTGGCAGTGTGTGCGCTCGTGTTGATTACGCTCACCTTTCTTACGCTTTTCCCCTGGCAAACGCATGCAGAATCATTTTATGGCGATGGCAGTAACCAGCCACTCATTTGCCTGATGACAACCGGCTGTGATTTTTGGGCATCCGTGGCAGCGCACAGCGATAAACTGCTGGCAGTAGCTACAGTGCTGGTGGTGATTATCGGCGGGGCATCATTGTTCAAATGGTTTTCACTGAAGCAAGGCGGGAAAACTGTCGCAGAAATGATGGGCGCCACAGAGCTTAAATCTAACACCGGTAATATAGCAGAAAAACGCTTGTTGAATGTGGTAGAAGAAATGGCGCTGGCTGCCAATATGCCAGTGCCGGCTGTGTATGTGATGCGGGATGAATACGGCATCAATGCCTTTGCTGCCGGGTTTTCCCCCAAGGATGCAGTCATCGCAGTTACCGCCGGCGCGCTGGAATCTTTAAACCGCGAACAACTGCAAGGTGTTATCGGTCACGAATTCAGTCATATCCTTAACGGTGATATGCGCCTTAATATGCACATGATAGCCGTATTGTTTGGCATCATGTTTATCACTGAAGCCGGCTATGTATTCCTGCGCTCAGGAAGAAGCTCTGATAGAAGAAATAACGGTATGGTATTCATGTTAGGTTTAGGCCTGGTGGTTATCGGTTCGGTGGGAACACTGTTTGGTAATATGATCAAGGCCGCTATCAGTCGCCAGCGCGAATTCCTTGCCGATGCTTCATCCGTACAATTTACCCGCAACCCGGGAGCAATAGCCGATGCATTAAAAGTGATAGGTGGATGTAGTGAAGGTTCGGTGATCGACAATGGCCATGGCGGGGAAATCAGCCACCTGTTTTTTGGTGAAGCACTCGCCCGCATGCATTCATTGTTTGCTACACATCCGCCACTGCCACAGCGTATTAAGCGCATCGAACCGCGCTGGAATGGCGAATATCTACAGCCGTTATTACCGCAAACAACAGGCGATGCAGAAGAAAACCCGGAAGAAGAAAAAGCGCCTATCAACTTCGAGCCAGCGCTGGCAAGTTTTATGGCAGCTGCCATGGCAGTAACAGCCGATCAATCCCCTGCAATCAAACCCGAAGACACCTTGCATGATCCGTTAGGTGCAGCAGCGGCAATTTGTTGTTTATTATTGCCGCAAGATAAAACCGGCAATCCCGGGTTACTCGCCACTATAGAAAAAACCTGGCCAGAATTGCATCAGGCCATGGCAACCAGTCCATGGCAACAATCAGCACGCCAGGATTTTCTGCCCATTGTAGAATTAGCGACATCCGCCTTGCGGCAATTAAGTGCAGCCGACTATGTGCGCTTGAAACAATGCCTGTTAATGCTTATGAAAGCCGATGGAGAGATAGATGTTTATGAATGGGCCCTTTATTACCTGTTAAAATCCAGTATGGATTGCCACTTTGGCCAGGCCATCATGTCGCGCTCCCAATACAAAAATGTACAGGATATTGAACCTGAATTACGCACAGTGATTGGCATGGTTATTCAATCCACACAACAAAACGAACAGTGCAAGGCACGGGCTTATGAGCGAGCTTATGCCGTATGTGGCATAACAATATCTGCAAACAACAATGAGGCAATAGCCAAAACCAGCATCGAAGAATTCACGGCAGCCATAAAAAAGCTGACTAATGCCTACCCTTTGCTAAAATCACGTGTAGTGAAAGCCCTTATTGATGCGGCAAAAAGTGATGGTGAGCTGGAAATTATTGAAAGAAATGTCATAAAAGCGATTGGGGCGGCAATAGATACCCCCATATTTAATCTGGAAATGCCAGAAATTGCATGAAACAGCATAAACACAGCATATTGGTGCGAATCACTTCGCAGAACAGGTGAGTAACATGCGCAAGCAAAAAAACCGGCAGAAACATAAAATCAAAGCCAGCGAACAATCTTCAGGGCAGGCTGTAGGCCAAATTCCTGAAGGGGTTGTAGAGCAGGCCCATGTAAATCAATACGAAGGCATCGCCTTTAACGATGTCATTCAAGAGCGTCTGCAAGCACTGGGATTGCCTGCGCACATCAATCCCGATAAATATCCCAACCTGCTGCATTTATACGATGACGTGATACGCCGTTACCGCGAACGTCCGGCCTTCAGCAGCCTGGGTTGCACCATTACCTATGATGAACTCGATCGCTACGCCAATGCTTTTGCCGCCTACGTGCAAAACCAGACAACACTCAAAAATGGTGATCGTATTGCCATACAGTTGCCCAATATTATCCAGTATCCCATTGCCGTGCTGGGTGCCTTGCGAGCCGGTCTGGTGGTGGTGAATACCAATCCGCTGTATACCGAACGCGAACTCGAACACCAGTTTAATGACTCCGGCGTCAAAGCCCTGGTGGTATTGGCTAACGTCGCACATACAGCGGCGAATATCATTAAGGATACCGGCGTAAAAACCGTGATCATTACCGAACTGGCTGATCTGCATCCGTCGCCCAAACGCCAGTTAATGAATTTTGTGGTGAAATATATTAAAAACATGGTGCCGAAATTTTCCATTCCCGGTGCCATTACACTGCAACAAGTGCTGCACAAGGGCAGTGGTGTATTGGTACGGCCAGTGAATAAAAAAGGTGAAGATATTGCCGTATTGCAATATACCGGAGGTACCACAGGGGTAGCGAAAGGAGCCATGCTTACCCATCGCAACCTGATTGCCAATACCTTGCAATCCGCTGAAATTTTTAAAACCTATGGCCTGAGTAATGAAGGTGATTGCCTTATCCAGCCATTGCCGCTGTACCATATTTATGCCGTGATCGTCAGTTATATTGTCATGATGCAAGGCGGCCATACCGTATTAATCCCCAATCCGCGTGACCAGAAAGCCCTGATCAAGGAACTCGACAACTGCAAGTTCGATGCATTCTGCGGCTTGAATACCCTGTTTGTAGCGCTGTGCAATAACCCGGCGTTTGCGCGGCTCAATTTCTCCTCATTAAAAATGACCCTCTCCGGTGGTATGGCATTAACACGTTCTGCTGCTGAAGAATGGGAAAAAATTACCGGTTGCCCCATATATGAAGGTTACGGATTAACTGAAACCTCACCCGTAGTCTCAGTGAATAGCGGTAATGGTAATCGTATTGGCACTATCGGCGTGCCTGTGCCCTCCACCGAAATTGATATCCGTGATGACAGTGGAAACAGTGTTAGCATAGAGCAAGTGGGCGAATTGTGCGTAAAAGGCCCACAGGTGATGAAAGGCTATTGGCAGCGTGATGACGAAACCGTCAAGGTGTTAAAAGAGGGCTGGTTGCTCACTGGCGATATGGCCAAACTCAGTATTGATGGCTACCTGAAAATCGTCGATCGTAAAAAAGAACTCATCATCGTCTCCGGTTTTAATGTGTATCCTAACGAAGTAGAAGAAGTGGTGAGCATGCACCCGGCCATTCTCGAATCAGCTGCTATCAGTATGCCCGATGATAAAACCGGCGAAGCGGTGTATGTGTATGCGGTAAAAGTACCCGATAGCGATGTATCAGAAGAACAGGTAAAAGCCCATTGTCGAGAGAGTCTTGCTGCCTATAAAGTACCTAAACACGTTGTATTTACCGATGAATTGCCGAAATCGAATGTGGGTAAAGTGCTGCGCCGCAAGGTGAAAGAAGAAGCCGAACTGGCGCGTGCCCGCAACTACCTGCCCGGTGATGAAGATCAACACCATGAAAAAGCACAACAGGCAGAGCAAGACGAGCGCAACGAGTAAGCACAACCATGTGGGCAGAAAGTTTTTTACCGCAGGTACAGCACGATACACAGGTATTGATAATTGGCAGTATGCCAGGCGTTAAATCGCTGGCCGAACAACAATATTATGCCCATCCGCGTAATGCCTTCTGGCCTATTATGCAAACACTGTTCGATATACCCGCCACAGCAGCTTATAAAGAACGTTTGGTAGCACTCAACGCCAACAAGGTCGGCCTGTGGGATGTCTATGCCCAGTGTTACCGCGAAGGCAGCCTGGATTCCGCTATTGCTACCGACACCGCACAATGCAACGATTTTAAAACATTGTTTAAACAATTCCCTGATATCCACAGCATTTTCTTTAATGGTAAAGCCGCAGAAAAAGCCTTTAAGCAACATATCGTGTTGAACGAAACCGGCAAACAACGCCAATTTTATGGTTTGCCATCAACCAGCCCCGCCAATGCCGTCATCAATCTGCAGGGCAAACTCAAGGCCTGGCAAGCCATAAAGGAATCCATACACCATGCTGGATAAAGACAGCGCCCAACAATGGGTGAGTGAAAAAGTGAAAGCCCTGTATACACAACTGCAACAAGGCCTCGATGTTAGTCCCGGCGAACGCCTGCGCCTTGAAGGCCAGATAGAACTGCTGTTACAGTTCCAACTGCTCGAATGGCATTGGTTGCAGGAAACTATCAACACACAATACCAGCAACATTTTCACCAGCCCGTCAACGAAACCCTGTGGCAATGGATGCACAACGACCAGCGCTTTTATTTGCCGATGAAAATGCACGAAGCCCCGGTCTATAAAAGCACATAAGCAATAAAAACCTGTAGGGGCACCGCATGCTGCGCCCACAATGCCGACAGAGCAAACACATAAACAATATAAACCTGTAGGGGCGCCGCATGCTGCGCCCACAATGCCAACAGAGCAAACACATAAGCAATAAAAAACCTGTAGGGGCGCCGCATGCTGCGCCCGCAATGCCGACAGAGCAAACACATAAGCAATAAAACCGGTAGGGGCGCCGCATGCTGCGCCCACAATGCCGACAGAGCGAACTCGCCAATGATAAAATCCCACAGGTTTCCAAATATTACGCAAAAAATGGTAAACTCCACTTTTACGCATTTAATCAACAACCCGTTCATCCATCAAAAGGTACACCATGAGCGCTTTACCCCCATGCCCCAAATGCAGTTCCACATACACCTATGAAGATGGCATCATGCTGGTATGCCCTGAATGTTCCCATGAATGGTCCAAAGATGCCGCCGCCGAAGGCGCTGATGAAAAGCCGGTAGTGCGCGATGCCGTAGGTAACATACTCAGCGATGGCGACACAGTAACAGTGATCAAAGACCTCAAGGTAAAAGGCTCATCACTGGTGGTTAAAGTCGGCACCAAGGTAAAAGGCATACGCCTGGTAGAAGGCGATCACGATATCGATTGCAAAATTGATGGCGTCGGCGCCATGGGCCTGAAATCCGAGTTCGTCAAAAAAGTATAAAACTAACAATCAAATAACCAGGGAAGGTAATCAACATGGACGTATTCAAAACACTCAGACCCAACGATGCAGGCACCAAACGGCTAACACGCGAATATGGCGATAGCCTCGTTGCAGTGCGCTACAGAAAAGGCATCAACCCCAATAATATCTACACCACCGTAGAAATCATCGTCGATGCCAAACCCTATATACCCGGAGTTACCCATGTGCCATCCCCAAAAACCAGGCACGCACAACAAGTTCCTTTGCACATTGCCTATCAGGAAACCGACATGCGCCAGCGCGTAAAAGCAGCCGGAGCTTTTTGGGATGCGGAACAAAAGGCATGGTTTCTTGAATATGCCAAAGTGTGTGAAATGAAGTTGCAGGACCGAATAATAAAAAATGTAGGTGTCCAGATTTAGACATGATATGTTTAGAAATAGACTTTTTTTACTAAAAATAGACAGACTGTCCAGATTTGGACAGTCTGTATAATTTGCAATTATCTTAAACACGTCAGTCGCTTTTTAACTCACTTATTTCAATGTACTAAATCATCTGGGGAGTGAAGTTATACAGGTTAGTTAGGAATGATAAATGATGAAGCCATCCTTTTCTCGATTATTTAATTGGGCCAAAAAACATCACCCACTTAAGGGGGTTTTGCTTTTTTTCTATTTTGCAAGATTTACATACTATGCAATCAAAGAGCATAGTTTATTCTTTTTTCGTTACTATCCTGGCTACCATGGATCTACGATTCCAGGCATAAGGAATTTACCCAAATACCAGGATTTATTGTTTTTGGGAAATGCTATAGACGGCGTAAATCTTAATGAAAAAATACAACTGTCTTTACTTGAAGAATTTTCTTCTTATTACAAAGACTTTAAGCCTGCAAAAACAAAAAGTAATAATCGCTTATATTTTTATGATAATAACAAGTTCGGGTTTAATGATGGATTTGCCTTGTACTGCTTTATCAGGAGTTTTTCTCCTGCACGCATCATTGAAATTGGCTCCGGACACTCTTCTGCCTTGATGATTGATGTTTGTAGTGATATTTCATCAGCCACGGAAATTACCTTCATTGATCCATATTCGACAACTATACTTAGGGTGTTAGATCATAAGCAAACATTAAAAATCAACTATTTAAGGCAAGAAATCCAGAATATCAATGTAGAGTACTTTCAGGAACTAAATACAAACGATATTTTATTTATTGATACATCCCATGTTTTGAAAGTTGGTAGCGACTTATCTACGATATTCTTTAAAATTATTCCTGCACTCAAGCCTGGTGTCATCGTACACATCCATGACATATGGTACCCTTTCGAATATCCTGAGCAGATGATCCTTGAAGGTCGAGGTTATAACGAGGCATATTTTGTCCGCTCATTCCTGCAATATAACTCAAGTTTTGAAATTTTATTTTATGGATCATTTTTGGAAACGCTTCACAAAGAAAAATTTGAGAAATTACCTGGATATTTCAAGGGTGTTGGACAGAGTTTGTGGTTAAGAAAAACGGCTTGACTAGTCACTAAGCCTTGCCCACGAATTAAGTTCCTTTATGAGGAATAATCAAGAAGGTTGTCAGTGGTGCTCTGGGTTATTGAATGTATCAAATAACACTCCAAGGCTGTCGTTAGTCTTTTTTTACTCTTGGATATTATATGAAAAATGCAATATTGGTTTTAATTATCTCAAGCAATATTTTTTTTTATTAG
>CAZTZY010000052.1:0-22458 GCA_964617765.1 uncultured Spongiibacteraceae bacterium | reverse complement strand
AGAGGGGTTCAAACCGACCCCTCCGGCACTGCGTGCCACCTCCCCTATTTCATAGGAGAGGCTTATGTAAGTATCATTCAACTCTGGTGGTAGGTGACTTATGGATTATTTGACGAACATTAACAACGATACATTTATTTTCTATATGTATATCTGGGGCGCTGTGGCTTTATTGTCACCCTTTGTGCTTAACATGCTCGGCGAATTGCCCATCAGCAGCCGCATGGAAAGCAAAAGCCTGTCGAAGCTGGGCACCATTGATAAAAAAACCGGCTGGATCATCATGGAAATACCCATCCTTATTACCGTGCTGTATTTTTTTCTAACAGGCTCTTCACCCTTCAATGTTTCTGCAGTGATTGTTGCCGCCTTTGTTTGCCACTATATTAATCGCGCCCTTATTTACCCGCACCGCATTAAAACCCAGGGCAAAACCATGCCTGTCAGCATCATGTTTTCGTCGATGCTGTTTTATATTGTTAACGGTTACATTATTGGTTACTACTTTGGCAACCTGAAAAGCTATCCCATTGAATGGCTGTATGATCCGCGTTTTATTATTGGCCTGGCACTGTTTGTTTTTGGTTTTTTTATCAATGTGCAATCCGATAACATTCTGATCAACCTGCGCAAACCCGGCGAAACCGGTTACAAGATTCCAAAGGGAGGCATGTACAAATACATTTCCTGCCCTAACTATTTTGGTGAGATGGTGGAATGGATGGGTTTTGCCATTATGTCGTGGTCGATTCCCGGCCTGGTCTATGCCATTTGGGTAGCTTTACCTTTATATGCCCAAGGCATTATTGCGCACCGCTGGTATGTAGAAAAGTTTGGTGATGAATACCCAAAAAACCGCAAAGCGATTATTCCATTTTTAATTTAAACACCTTACCGGAACTGACATGATTTATTTTGAAGATATCGAACTGAACACACCGCGCACTTCAGCTGAATATAGCGTTAGCAAGGAAGAAATTATCGCCTTCGCCAAACAGTGGGATCCACAGCCTTTTCATACCGATGAAGAAGCCGCCAAACACTGGCCGTTGGGCTTGACTGGCTCCAGCACGCACAGCTATGCCCTGCTCACCAAACTGCAAACCGAAATGGAAGGCGAGAAACCCGCCATTGTGGCAGGTTTAGGCATTGATGAATGGCGCACACCCACGCCACTACGCCCCGGTGATAGCGTGCGTGCCATTGGTTATGTGGAATCGAAACGTGAATCGGCTTCAAAACCCACGATGGGAATTTTGATTTCGGTGAGCAAACTGGTAAACCAGAATGACGAAGTGATACTGACCTATAAAAGCACCGGACTGGCACTGAAAAAACCGATAGCCTGAATTGCATAAAAACAGAACTGCATAACATATAAAGGAGTACACAATGGCCAAGAAAAAATACCCGGTACATGCTGATTTTGCGCACTACCCTGCCTTTCCATTTCCCTTTAATGGTTTGTTAGTATCTGTATTGAACCAGTTCTTGCATCTGCAAACATTTTTCACGCAGCGCAAGATAAAAGCCAAGGCCAAACTACACCTCATGCGTACGCAAGATGGGGCAGACATCAAGATCTACCAGTTCAACCCGGATAACACTCCGGCACAAAAAAAATTGCCTGCGATATTGTATTTTCACGGCGGTGCGTTTGTACTTACCTATGCTTCAACGCATGTACAAGCTATGGATTTTTACGCTAACCAGGCTAACTGTGCGGTATTCATGGTGGATTATCGCCTGGCACCTGCACATCCATTTCCTGCAGGTTTCAATGATTGCTACGCAGCTTTGCAATGGCTGGTTAACAATGCCGACTCACTCGGTATTGATGCCAATAAAATTCTGGTGATGGGTGACAGCGCAGGCGGTGCGTTTTCAGCCGGAGTTGCACAAAAAGCGCTGGATGAAAAAGGCCCGGCATTACGTGCACAAGTATTGGTCTATCCCTCACTCGATAGAACCTGCTCAACGAATTCTGCCAAAAATTATATTGATGCCCCGCTGTTTGACAGCGTTGCCAATACCAAGATGTGGGAAGTGTACTTACGCCAATGTACCTCACATGGCACTACAGGCAATATTCCGCCCTATGCCGCACCGGCTGATCGCAAGGATCTAACAGGCTTGCCACCAGCTTATGTGGAAACTGCTGAATTTGATCCGCTCTCTGATGAAGGTGCTGACTATGCCAAACGCTTGCAAGCAGCAGGTGTTAATGTGGAATTAAACCAGACACGCGGCACCGTACATGGCTATGACACTGTGTTAACCAGTAGTATTGCGCAAGATGGCCTTAAACGCCGGGTGGAATTTATCAAGGCCGTTTTTAATTAATTTTAACAATGATCAACATTGTAGGAGCGGTTCATAACCGCGAACATTGATCAACATACAGTGCGCCAAAGTGGCGCTCCTACAAAACAAGATCGACCAACATTGTAGGAGCGGTTCTTAACCGCGAAGATTGATCGATACATCGCGCCAAAGTGGCGCTCCTACAATATTTGGATGACCGACATTGTAGGAGCGGTTCTTAACCGCGAACATTGATCAACAAACATCGCGCCAAAATGACGCTGCCACACAATAACCAGGATTTAACCCGAAAACTGAAAGAGGACTATAACATGAGCAAAAACCTTCACAACCTGGCACTGTATTCCGATCGTATGGATAAAAACGATTACGATGCGGTGTACGAATATTTTTCCGATAAATTCATGAGCCACGTTACCGCACGCGTTAACCCGGCAGATGTTGGCAAAGATATTCGCCACCGTGAACATGAATTCTGGGAACAGGCCAAAAATGCTTTCCCTGACATGAAATTTACCGTCAACCTGATTCTCGAAAGTGGTGAACATATTGTTTCCAACTGGACCATAACAGGTACTCATAGCGGCACAGCGTATTACGATATCCAGCCTTCCGGCAAAAAAGTAGAAATCAACGGTACCGCGGTATTACGCTTTGAAGATGGCAAAGTGGTTGAACACTGGGGTGGCCCGCACTGCATGAATGGTGTGGGTTTATACGCTCGTGATTAAGCGCTTTTAATATTGATAACCATGGCGAACCTTACACGCAAAACCTCCAGTAATTTACGCCATCCAACTCGCCTGGCTTGCGGCCTTATTCCATTGTTGAATATGCTGCAAGACCACGGTGTGAATATTGAGGATATTCTTAAACCCATGGGTATCCGCAAGTTTGAATTTATTGATCCGGCGTTTACCATCACTCTGGAACAAGAACTGGCCATTGCCAACAAAGCGCTGGAATACCTGCATTGCGCCAACCCTGGCCTCGAACTGGCCAAATACTATCACCTGCATAATTTTTCGGTATTGGGCCTGGCGATTCGCTCGTGTGCCACGCTCGCTGATATTTTTGAACTGATACGCTGTTACCCGCGCCTGCAATGGGGTATCTGTAAAACCACAGGTTCTGTTATTGATAATAACATTGTGTTTGAACTGGAGGCGGGTGATACCCGTGCCGAACGCTTCCTGCTGGAACGCGATATGGCCTGTATGAAAACTGTTTTTGGTGAAGCTATCAATGGCGACCTGCAATTGACGAGAATAGGATTTGCTTATGCAGCGCCTGCAGATATCCGCAGCTTTGAACAACTTTTTCAATGCGACGTGTTATTTAATCAAAAAACGACATACCTCAGCTTGCCTTTAGCTGAGCTCGAAAGAACTGTACCGACAGCCGACCCGCTTTCCAAAGAATTTTATGAAGCGCAATGTGTGCGTATTTCTGCGGAAATGGATCAACCTTTTCGTTATACTTTTTTGATTCGCGACCACCTCTCGCGCTTAACGCCCATGCCCAGCCTTGAACAACTCTCGGCCAAACTCGATATCGAGCCACGCACACTACAAAGGCTTTTAAAGAAAGAGGCGGAAACTTTCGGTGCTATTTTGCAGGATGTGCGCCTGAAACGCGCTACCGATAGATTACTGTATTCCAGCATGAGTGCTGAACAAATCGCCAATGAACTGGGCTTTAACGATGCAGTGGCTTTTTCACATGCGTTCAAACTGTGGACCGGAGTATCACCTCGACAGTGGCGAACAGAACAGGTGATATAAAAACCGGAACAGGGAACGATACACCCTTATCCCTGATGTATGTAAACGATGGAAGTGTATATTAGGGAACCTCTGAATAACTGTCATTTCGAACCCTTCACAAATTCAGGGCAGGCTCCGTGAGAAATCTAACTATTTGAATTAAAAAGATTCTTCACTACGTTCAGAATGACAAAAGGGAGTTATTCAGAGGTTCCTTAGCAGTTAATCTTCAAGATATTGCTTATCGGTCTTCATGGAAATCGTAAAACCCATTTGGCCTAACAACGCAACATGGGCATCATATTCAAGACTAACCTGTACTTCATGATGTTCATCATCACCGACAATATTGATATCATCGGCGTGGATATAACCCACACCATTTTTTTTAAATTCACGAATCAACACAGCGGCAATTTCCACATCGGTAAGGTGACTGAGCCGGTTTTTTTTATCCACTGCCTCTATCGAGGAAACCAGCGTGGATTTATCGGCATAGGCGAGCGAAACCTTCACACCGATATAACCAAATAGCACAATAAAGATAATGGCTGCGATGGACTTCATAGTTAACCCTTGAAATTATTGTTGTTAGCTTTCTGTTCTGGATTTTCACCTTTATTTAAGTCTAGCAGGATTTATTAAATTAGCGTCTTTTGCGAATGGCACTTACTTACGCATAAATGTTTGGCGAGATTGAGTCGCGCTAGCGAGAGAGGGGTAAACCCGGAAATTGACCCCTCCGGCACTTCGTGCCACCTCCCCTATTGCATAGTGGAGGCTATCAGGAGGCTAATGTGCCGGGCTGTGTAAGTGCCGGGCTGTGTAAGTGCCAGGTTGTGTAAGTGCCGGACTGTGTAAGTGCCAAGCTATTTAAGTGCCATTTGCGTCTCTTGCAGTATTTACTTTCCCATTACCGGAATTGTACGTATTTTATCAGCCATCTATTTGTATTAAAGTAATCAACAAATCCACTGGCATACAACTTTCATTAAATTCTTTAGCACAACAAGGAACAAGTATGGGCAACACAGGCAAGGCACTGGTTTTAGGCGCATCCGGTTTTCTGGGTGGTAACGTGGTATTGGCCCTGGTCGAACAAGGCCGAGATGTACGCGCTTTTGCGCGTAAAACCAGCGACCGTTCGGTGACGCAACACTTGCCGATTGAATGGGCTTATGGTGATATCAAAGATGAACAAAGCCTGCTTGATGCCATGCAAGGCGTGGAAACGGTCTACCACTGCATCGTCAATACCCGCTCATGGTTGCGCGATCCTGCCGAGCTGTATAACACCAACGTCGAGGGGCTAAAACGCGCATTGCGCGCTGCTGAAAAAGCCGGCGTCAAAAAATATATCTACACCAGCTCGTTTGCCACCATTGGCCCTAACCCTTCCGGAATTTCCACTGAAGCCGATTATTTTGCGGCCGATGCCAAAATACCCGAATATGTCCGTTGTCGCGCCAAGGCTGAACAGGTATTTCTCGAGTTCATTAACAGCCACGATATGTTTGGCGTAGCCTGTTGTGTGGGCAACACCTATGGCGCTAACGATACGGTTCCAACGCCGCACGGCAAAATGGTGAAGGATGCCGGGCGCGGCCAAATGCCCTTTTACTGGGAAGGCGGTGGCGCCTGTGTGGGCGTAAAAGATGCTGCCGAAGGCATGATACTAGCGGAACACAAGGGCAAATCCGGCGAGCGTTATATTTTCACCGATCGATGGATCAGCTTTAAGGAACTGTTCGAACTGTCGGCCAAAGCCGGTGGCAAACAACTGGACATGTTCAAGATGCCCATCATCGGTTTAATTGCCATTGCGTATTTTTCTGAAATAGTCACACGCTTCAAAGGTGTTGAAAACCGCCTGAATGTGGAATCCATCAAGTGTTCTACACAACTCAGTAATGCGAGTAACGCCAAGGCAAAAAATACACTGGGCTGGAATCCAAGGCCGATAGAAGTATCCATTCAGGAAGCCGTGGATTTTTATAAGTCACAGTACCGAAAATCGAAAGACGCCAGATAAATCCAGTGCTGGACATTATGGCATTGTACGATTGCACTGCACTTTTGTACTGCATTTTTGCACTGCACTTTTGTACTGCATTTCAAACAGGTATATCGAATGCGTTACTCTAACATTACCGCTACATATATTATGACAAGCATTCTCAGTGCCTGTTCGAGTTCCGGTGGTTTGGCTGCACCTCAAATAACCGAAAATCAACCCGCTAAAACTTCCATTGAACAAACTGGAAGCCAGTTGCAAAATGAAATGCGTAATATTGTTGCAGGCAACCCGGTGAGTGATGCGGATCAAGCATTAAAGAAAGGCGACAAAAGACTCTGGGCTTATCATAATCGTAGTGGGAAAATTATCCCCGCACTAAAAGGCAGTGCACCTGAAAATGCAGGGAATCATTCCCTAAAAATTGCGCCGGGCATGAGCGATGTTATCTATAATAAGGAACACCAGAAACTGCGCCAACAAATGTTGAACTATATGCTGCAATATAATCAGCGAATAATGGAATCTCGCTAAAACACTTTGTGTATATCTAAATTAGCTTTTAGCCATCGTAAGTGGTTGTGTGGGTCGCCTGCACAAGAAAGCCATCATCAACAATATAAACAAGGGAAGCGACATTGCACCACCGCCACTACTCTTTTTGGCATAAGTTGCTGCGTCATCATTTAGAATAGTTCCTGTCGCTGTGCCCGTCGCTATATTAGCTGTCGTTGGGTTAACCAGCGCCACTCTAAAGGTTTCATCCGCTTCCTTTTTGGTATCTCCACTGATGTCAATGGTTATGGTTTTGCTGATTTCACCGCTGGTGAAATTCACTGTTCCCGTAGGGAAATTACCCCCCGTAAAATCTTCCTCAGATGCCGGATTACTATTTATACCCACCACGGTATATTCGACAGAAGCTGAGCCACTGGTAACGCCTGTGCGAGTGACCGAAAATGTGAATGCTGTGGAATCTGTATCACCTTCATTTTTTAAAGCACTTTCCGCAGCAAGATTCAGTGCTGGGTCAGTATCATCATTGTTAATAGTGCTGGATACACTGGAAACAGCCAGCGTAGCGTTTACGGGACTCAGCAAGCTAACGGTAAAATTTTCATCATTCTCTTCCAGCACATCACCAGACACAGATACGGTAATGCTTTTACTGGTATCACCTGGTAAAAACGTGATTGTACCCGCAGGAAAACTGCCACCCATATCGTCGGCCGCAGCAGGAAAACTGCCGCTACCTGCTACACTATAATTAACCGTTATAGTAGATGCCGAAGCCTGGTTCATCAAAGCGGTAAAGGTATAATCCGTCGTTCCCGCATCACCTTCGTCGGCAGAAAGAGTTCCACTCAATGATATATACTGTGAACTGGTTGTAACAGTGAGGTTATCCCGCGAGATATTGAAAAATATATTGTTATTGCAGAGCACCTTGAATCGACCCAGATTAGTGGTGATGTTTGGAAATTGTACCGATTGTCTGCCATCGTTAGGCGTATTATCAAGCAATAGCTGTGGAAAAGTATTGCCACCATCTGTGGAATAATAAATATCCACCAAAGCACAGCTGACTGGTGCTGCGGTGGTATTGGCTACATCCCAGGTGACATCAATGGCATACATGCCATCATAACTTGCACTATTGGTGGGTGCAGTAACCAGGAAAGGCCCTGCATCCTTATCAACGGTGATCCGCATATCGTCCTGGGAAACACCGTAAGTACCTGATCTAACGGTGAGCCTAAAATTCAAATTCCTGTCTGTAGTCGGTAACCGCTCACCAATATTGGCGGCCAATGTTCCGGCAAGAATCGCATCAAGTGTGGGTATAAATCTCTGGGGATTATTGGTGCCAGTACGAGAACGGATAATAGGCCTGGTGCCATTATCAGTATGCATGCTCGACAACGTTGTAGAAGCGGTTCCCAAATCAAACTGCTCCCAGGTATAGGTAAACGTTAACTCACCAGAATCACTATCCGTGGCATCGCCTGTCAACACGAAAGGCGTATTTGCTGGAATGGAATAATCATCACCAGCAATAGCTAATGGCGGAATATCGCCTGAACTTGCAGCAACACCACAACGCGAACCATCTGCCCAATATATGAGTGGGGCAATATCGCCATCAACAAACTCTCGAATTTGCTCAATGCTGCGCGCATGAAAATAAGCATCAGAACTATCCTGCAAATTCTGCGGTTCACAAATACCTGTATAAGCCATAATGGTTGATCCACTACCCACCTCGTAGGCGGAAGCGGCAAGGTAAGTGGTAAATAAGCCCGTACTGTATTCGTAACTATCAACCTCACGATTGCTGGAATCACAAGAACCTGAATTATTACCACTCGCATTGAATGTATGAGTAGCCCCGAACTGGTGTCCGATTTCATGCGCGACATAATCAATATAAAAAGCGTCTGTTACTGGATCGCTCGATCCTGTCTCGCCTTGCGCTTTAGCACTTTCGTTATCACATACCGATGCAATGGAAGCCAACCCGCCTCCACCAGTATTAAAGATATGGCCAATATCATAATTGGCATCTCCGGTTTTGCTATCTATCCAGCTTTGATTTTCAGTGAGCAACACGTCTGAATTGTCATTGGAAAAATCACTTATTGAAGTAGAAATCAATTCGGTACCACTGACTAACTGCAAGGTTATACTAACATCCTTTTCAAATACTTGATTGACACGATTGATGGCTGTCACCATTTCGGCATAAGTATTATTCAGGTTACCGCCAGCAACAGCAATACTGTATTCACGCGTTGCTGCTAATGCCAAACGATATGTACGCAAACTATTACCAAAGGTACGTGAGGCCTGCGGACGAGAAAATACTGTGGATTCACTCACCATACTGGAAAGGGTATGAGGTCGATTTTGGGTTTTACAAACAAAAGGCTCGGATATTGTTTGCTTATTCTTGTTCAGACTGCGATATGCCTTGCGCTTTGCGTTCGGAATATCATTAGCCTCGGGGTTGATAAAGACTATGCCCTGGGGTGTTTCCAGCATCGCATGAAAACCGTTAGGTGTTACATCCAGCCGGCCGAAAATAGTATTATTCTGCACGCCAACGGCACGGAAAGTGCGTATTTCAGGAAAACGTTTGGCTATAGCAGGTGCAAGAATCGGCACTTCAAAGACTTGCACATTAACAAAGCTGCCATCAGGCAGAGGCAGATCAATCAGTACACCTTGCATACCGCTATCCTGACCAGGAGCAGTCCATAACAAAGCCTTTAACTGATCCTGGTCGGCATACACTGCGCGGAATTTGTTGGTGTTATTATTGACGCTACGCGACTGGATACGATCCACATCCTGCCATAAGGCACTGGCAGAAACTGACGAGCTTATAATCAATACAACATAAAATAACAGAACGAATCTTTTCATAGGAACTCTACTTTACAGACAATTCTGGAAACCTGGTTTGATTATTATCCCTGACCTGAATAAATGCAGTGAATTTGGCAGTAATAAAAAGAAAAATATCAAAAATCGGCAGTGGTTCTATTTATTTTTCGCCGTATTGTACTTATTACAATATAAAGCTCACTTCTGGAAACCATCAAAACCGGTTTCAAGCACCCTATGTTGGAATGTTTTGCCAAGCTTATCTTACTTTGATGGATAAAGAAGAAAACCAACCGCAGCTTAGGAAGTAATATAAATGTGCGTCTCCATCAGAAAATTGAAATTACCACTTTTTTAGATAAAATTTTCACCTATTTTTCCCAAAAAACGCTATATTGCACACCCTAAAGTGCTCTATCGCAGGGTACTTGCTAAATATTCACCTCAATTGACTATAGGAAACCCATTAATGTCGGTAGCAAAAAATCTCGAAGCCTTGATCAATATGGAAAACAAGCTCAAAGCTCAATACGAAGCAGAATTAAAAATACAAGAAAATCAAATAGTTACACTCACAAAAAGCCAGACCACCCTTCAAGCTGCTCAAGCATCACTAGAAGCCACTATTGAAAAACAAAAAACATTGATTGCTGAATTAACCGTTGGCAGCAATGAAACCAAACGCCTGGAACAAACCCATCGCGAATTGAATAACCGTGCCGAAAAACTGCAAGGCGAAGTCGATATGCAAAAAAATCGTGCCAAGGCAGTGTCAAAAGATTTGGCCGAAGCCCGCCAGCAAATTAAAACGCTGGAACAATATGATGCTGAAAAACTGAAAAAGAATTTAGTGGCAGCGAAACAAACCCTCACAGAACAACGTACCGCCAATGAATTGTTGAACAAAACAGCCAACAAAACCAAAGCAGAAAATGCTGAATTACAAGGTAAGTTGAAAGAGTTACAAGCTGAACTGGATGCGCTGAAAGCAACAACCGCGCCAGTGGCTGATGAAGAAGCTGAAACAACTGCTGACGACGAATCAAAAGCAGCATAATTTCTTCGGAAGAAAATGCTTAAAACAAAAAGGCCTCGCGTTAAACCGGGGCCTTTTTTATTGATGTAACAGTACTGCTGTCACACTACTGAATGGGTAAATACATTCGCTAGCCAGCTTTACCTTTTCTCTATTCACACATCCGCATAAAACTGGCCATACCATTTACGCAATTTGTTTAATGGACCATCACCATCACATAACACCGGGCTAGTGCGATAAAGTTTGTGTTCCCAGATAGCCACATCATCGTAGTAGCCTTTTTGCGTAGCCTGGATAATCGCATCCTGCACCATAACCAGGTTGTCAGGTGTCAGTTCAAATGCGCCAAGTAAGCCTACAGCTTCCAGTGACGCATTAATACGCTGGATATCTTCGTCACTGAATTCCCCAATCTGGATCATCACCCCAAACCACAGGTGAACCGTATTTTCATCAATCGGGGTATTGGTATTCACCAGGCGGGTTTCTGCCATCGAAGTCATCCAGGTGTACTGGAAAGCCGGGCCATAATAGGTGGCGCGAGTTTTTACCTCTCCACCCGGACCACGGCCATGCATCAGTTGCGTAGCCGTATGGCCTTCGTAAATATTCTCGAAACTAATCATCTCTTCCATCTGGTGCACATAAAGGAAATGGGCTGAATCAGCAACATTTTCAATAATCTCCCGCGGATGGGTTTTTATTTCCAGTCGATTGAGGTTCCAGCCCGTCCAGCCTTCCTTGCCGAATTCGGGCATTTCAGGAATCTGGTAATCAGGTGCAGTACCTTGCGGATCATGCCAGATAAATACCAGACCGCTGACTTCACTGGTTAGCCATGTTGTAGTACAGGCTTTGGGCGGAATATGTTTGGCATACGGAATCTCGACACATTGGCCAGTGGCATCAAAACGCCAGGCATGGAATGGGCAACGCAGGGTATTACCCTCTACCGTGCCGCCATAACCAAGATGTGCACCCAAGTGCGGGCAATAGGCATCAAGCACTACAACAGTGCCATTTTCACCACGAAAAGCCACCAGCTCGCGACCAAAATATTTGATGGGCTTAACTTCGCCCGCAGGATATTCATCAGCACCGCCAATGATAAACCAGCCGCGTGGATAACGAATTTCGCCATTGGCCAGGCGTGGCAGTGTGTCAATATTGTTTTGCATGGTTTTATTCCTGAAGTTTTATTCCCATCAATAATAAACAGAATATACGAAATAGCCTAAGGAGCCCCTGAATAACTCCCTTTTGTCATTCTGAACTCAGTGAAGAATCCTTTTAATTCAAATAGTTAGATTGCTCACGGAGCCTGCACTGAATTTGTGAAGAGCTCGAAATGACAGTTATTCAGAGCATCCCTAATCTTTATAATCAAAAAGCTGTTTAGCTGCCTGCCAGGCAAAAGTCATGGCTGGACCCAGCGTAGAACCCGGCCCGGGATACGTTGGCAACACTGCAGAAGCGTTATTGCCAAAGGCATACAACCCTTCAATCACATTGCCCTGCTCATTCATTACCTGCGCATGTTCATTGATCACCATGCCACCCTGCGTGCCGAAATCACCGGGATTGATGCGCACGGCATAAAACGGTGCGGTCATCAGCTTGCCGAGGCAAGGGTTGGGCTTGAAGGTATGGTCGCCATAATAACGATCATACGCTGCATCACCACGATGGAAATCGAGGTCTTTACCGGTCTCAGCAAAGCCGTTAAAACGCTCTATGGTCTGCTGCAAACCGGCGGCATCAATATCCAGTTTTTTGGCCAGCTCTTCGATAGTGGCTGCTTTCGCGATCACACCTTCATCAAAATACGCCTGCGGAATCATCGCATCTGGCAAGGCCCAGGGCCATACGCTGCGACGGGTGCGAAAGTTGTCATCAAAAATCATGTATTGCGGCACACAGGGATTTCCCTCATTGTACTTGGCAAAGGTTTCTTTCAGGAACGCCATATAATTCTGCGATTCATTGGAAAAACGCTGCCCCAGTTTATTGACCACGATGGAACCGGGCAGTGATTTATTCACAATACTTAAAAACGGGTATGGCCGGTTGGGAACAGCTTTGGTTGTACACCACCAGGCGTTATCCATCAGGCTAACGGCGGCACCAATATTCAACCCTGCTTGAATGCTGTCACCGGTATTGTGTTTACAACCGGCACTCCATTCCTTATTGGTCGGTTTGGGCAAATATTTTTCACGCATGGCCTGGTTATGTTCAAAACCACCCGCAGCTAACAACACGGCTTTGCGGGATTTAATGCGCAGCAGCTTGCCCTCTTTCTCGACCAGCGCACCAACTACCCTGCCATCCTCAACGATCAATTCTTTCAGGCCGCTATTTAACCATAAGGGAATCTGGCGATCTCTTAATGATAGAAACAATCTAATGATACCCGCAGCACCTCCGGTAGTTCGGCGGGAAACTCCTCGGCGTTTTAGTAACCAGCAAATATCGGTGTAATATTGCAACACCAGGCGCAGGATAATTTTTTTACGGTTCTTTTTATCATCAATCAGCACCTTGCCTTCTTTCTGGGTCACGGCAAACTTGTAGTTCATATACATGGCACCCTCGCCACGCATATTATCCATATCCTTGCCCAGTTCAGACCACATGATCACTTCCGGCTCCATGGAACGATGACCGGTTTTGGCACCCGGCAAATTGCTGTAGTAATCCGGATATTCACCTAACGATACATACCTGACGCGAGTATTGTTGTGCAGGTAATCAATCATTTTAGGGGCATTGGCAAGGTAGGTTTTTAACATAGCCCTATCTACCATCTCGGCGGGAACGGTGTTATCCAGATAGGCAAATGCCTCATCAAAACTGTCGCTCGCACCGGCTGCCCTGGCATAACGGTTATTGGGCACCCAAACGCCACCGCCAGAAATAGCACTGGTGCCGCCAAACTTGTCACTTTTTTCAATCACCATCACATCGGCAGCTTTGCCGGTGTAGGCTTTGGAAAAATCATGGCAGCAGATTGCCGCTGTGAGGGCACCATTACCGGAGCCTACGACCAGCACATCTACAGTATGATCCCAATGGTTTTGTTGTTCTGTCATGGTAAACCTTATCGTTCAATGGGCAGCGAGTGCCTTGTTCACATTAACAGGCTGTTAACTCACTACGCCTTCACTGTTGAGCATATCGGCATCCAGCCCTAACGCCTTGAGTATATCATCGGTATGTTCTCCGATTTTTGCTGGCGGATGGCTGATCTCGCCCGGTGTTCGGCTAAAGCGTGGCGCCGGTGCCGGCTGCCATTTTCCCGCCACCTCAACAATAGTGCTGCGAGCCTGTATATGGGGATGGTTAGTCACTTCCGACATTTTTAACACGGGCGTTACACAGGCATTGGTACCGGCAAAAACAGCTTCCCATTGTGCCCGGGTTTTTCCCATAAAAATCCTGCTGAAAGTTTCTTTCATTTCTGGCCAACGGGTTTTATCCATTTGTTCTGGCAACTCTGCGGCATTCAAGCCAAGCCCTTGCAGCAATACCGCATAAAACTGCGCTTCAATCGCACCCACACTGATATATTCACCATCAGCGCAAGCATAGGTATTGTAGAAATGCGCGCCTGAATCGGCCATGTTAGTACCACGCTCATCACTCCAGAAACCGATTTGATGGGCGCTATAGGTCATCGCCATCATTGCCGCAACGCCATCGACCATCGCCGCATCGACAATTTGCCCTTGCCCGGTTTTCTGTGCTTCCAGCAAGGCAGAAACCAGCCCGAACGCAAACAACATACCGCCACCGCCAAAATCACCCAGCACATTCAGCGGAATTTGTGGTTTGCCGCCTTGCTCGCCGATAGCATGCAATGCACCGGTAAGCGAAATATAATTGATATCATGCCCAACGGCTTGTGCCATCGGGCCGGTTTGCCCCCACCCGGTCATGCGGCCATACACCAGTTTCGGGTTCAGCGTTGTAAGTACGTCCGGGCCAAGGCCTAACCGCTCCGCTACACCTGGCCTGAAACCTTCAGTAAAAGCATCCGCGTTACTCACCAGTTGTTTGACGATATCCACGCCTTTCGGATTCTTGAGATCGACTGCAATACAACGCTTGCCACGATTAAGGAAATCAAATGCAGGATCCATCGCAAAATAACCGCCACCCGGGCGTTCCACACGAATAACATCAGCACCCATATCGGCGAGCATCATGCCCGCAAAAGGACATGGACCAATCCCTGCAATCTCGATAACTTGTAAACCTTTCAATGGGCCCATCGGCATTACCCTTGGTGATTATTTCCGTAGCCTGTTTCTAGCCTCCACTATGAAATAGGGGAGGTGGCACACAGTGCCGGAGGGATCCGCTTTTCAGTTTTTACCCCTCTGTCGCTAACGCGACATCTCCCCTGTTACACAGGGGAGACTAAATCTTGCAAGTAAATGCCATTCACCCTGACCTGTGTTTATCTCTGCCTACCTGTTGTCTGCTTATCTGTTGTCTGCTTATCTGTTGTCTGCTTACCTGTTAATAGCCACCACATATTCTTTTTCTTCATTCCAGTTCGCAGGTACATCAGCAATATCCATATAAAACTGTTTATACCACTGGCGCAATTTGTGGATGGGCCCATCGCCATCACACAACACCGGGTTATCCACACGTATCTTGTTATGCCAGATGGCCACGTCATCCATAAAACCTTCGGTAGTGGAATTGGCATGCTGCTGGATAAGGTAATCATTCATATCACGCGTCAAGTCAGGAAAGCGCTTGAATAACAAGCCAAACCGCAAATCAAAACAATTATCCGATACCGGCACATGCGATACCAGCAAACGTGATTCAAGCAACATGCCACCCAATAACTGCACTGCCATGGTGGTGGTCATCACCGCTGGGCCAAAATAGGTAGCAACGCTGATCATGCTGTCGGCCTGGCCATCTTCCGCAGGCACGGCTTCCATTACTTGTGTATAGGTGTGGCCATTTACAATATTTTTAAACGACGATGCCAGCGCATTATGCACAGGGGCAAAGTGCGCCATATCGGCCATGTTATCGATCAACTCGCGGTTATTGTTATGCACACGAATGGTTTCCATGTGCCAATCAGACCATTCCTCCGAATAGTATTCCGGCTGGTCAGGAATCATTTGCTCAGGAATTGGCGGATTGCCTTCAGGATCATTCCACACATACAACAAACCGTTTTTCTCCAGCGTAGGCCATGCCTTGATTTTGGCTCTTTCAGGAATATTTTTGGCATAGGGAATCTTGTTACACACACCGTCAGTACCCCATTGCCAATGATGGAACGGGCACACCAGGTTATTACCCTCCACCGTGCCCTTGGCCATATCGGCACCCATGTGCGGGCAATAGGCATCGAGGATATGCACCTGATAATCGGCACCGCGATAAGCCACTAGTTTGGTGCCAAAGTAATCGAGGGATTTGGGCTCTTCATTGTAATGACGTGACAAACCCAGGCAATGCCAGCCACGGGCAAAACGTGTCTTTTGTGTGGCATCAAGTTGCGTGACCGGAATATTCATAAACCCACCTTTACTAGTCGTCGAACCGTGTTTCATTTTGTTGTTTACAGCTATATGATTATTTAGTCATATATTATATGATTGGTCAATTATATATTGCTTTCAGACTTATAAAAGATGGTAATACATCGCAAGGCAGCTGACTGAATGGCTGCCAAACGCCTATAACCACAGGGATTTTTGTTTTTATGCCAGCACCATCGAGCAAAAAGAAAATCAGCCGCGGCCGCCCTTTTGATGCCGATGGTGCTCTCACCCGCAACCGCATTATTGCCGGCGCTCGGGAATGTTTTTCGCAACACGGTTATGCCAATGCCACCAACCGCATGATCGCAGAACTTGCCGGCATCACCGCCTCGGCACTTTACAATTACTTCCCTAACAAGGCAGAACTGTATTGCGCGGTACTCGAAGAAGGCGAAAGCCATGTTGCCATTGCTTATGAAGAGGCAATCAAAGGCATTGAATCACCGCTGGATGCTATTTGCGCCATACTCGACCTGAACATCAGCATGCACGGCCAATTCCCCGAACTCACCTACTTTTTCGGCCATATCCGCTCTGAAATCAGCCGGCATCCGGAACTCGCCGCCATCATGCAGGATCGCGATGGCCCCACCGAAAAAATCTTCCGCAAACTGATACGCAAGGCTCAACAACAAGGCGAGATCAGCAAGGCGATCCCTGAGAAAAATATAGAAATGATGTTATTTGCCTGCGTGTTAGGTATGTCGGCCTATGGTTTACAGGTAGAGTCAAAACAGCAAGTCAAGAATATGCAGGCGTTCAGGATGTTGATTGATGGGTCGTTGATTAGCAAATCGCAGGGGAAGATTTAGCAAAAAAATACACTTCCGTTGGAACCGGCTTGACCGCGACAATAAACCAAATCAATATCGCCGGCACAGGCTAAATCACCCACTAACTCCCACTCCAAAAAAAATTAATGAACGCAGGTGCGCTTCACGAACCAGCAATCCTATAACAACATTTACTCCAAAACTTGAAAACAGTGTTATCTTATACGACAACAAGACAAGGCGGTTTTATGGCATGCCTTAACAATTTTTATACCTGCGTTGAGACAACATTCTGGTAAAGTCGCGCATAAAATAGGGTAACCACAATGACTAAGTTGCAGTAGCAAAAAAAACGCTCCCTGAAAAATGCCGACGCTTGCAAGGAATATGATGCACTTGAAGTAGAATTCGCCATCATCAACCAACTACTGAAGATGCGCAATGCCGCAGGTTTAATCCAGGAAGAACTGACCCTACGCATGGGCACACAAAAGAGAAATATTTGTCGTCTGGAAAAAGGCAACACCATCTCCAGCTGGGCAATATTCAAAAACTAGGCCAAGGCTTGAGGCTTTGATATTCATATTGAATGCCATCTGGTTTAGATTTTAAGATTGGGAAGAATATTAATGAGGTGTTAGGTCATCTGGTTAAAAAACATTTGACACGACCCAGTTATTATTCTTTTTAACCAGCTTTAACCTTATCGCACTTCGAAGTTTAATCCGCCTGTTTTTATCAAAAGAGGAACGGTACTAAAAACTAACTATCCATCTCTGCTTACATTCAAAAAAGTACCTGAAAACGTTTCTTGTGTTTCTTCATTGACTATTTTTACTGAGGCATTTATTAGAAACCATTCTGACTCACGTCGATTATCATCTTATATATTGTGATAGACTTAACGTATCAACAATGGTTTTAATATTTTTTATAATCATTTATTAACTTTTATTATTTTTTGTTACCTAATGCCGAACAAATTTCATCTAAACTCAAAATCGCTTTTATTGCACCGGCTTGCACTGCCATCATGGGCATACCATATATAACGCAGCTCGCTTCTGATTCAGCAACTGTTAAAGCACCTTTTTCAAATAATTTAGTCATGCCTATAGTACCATCGTCACCCATTCCGGTAAGAATCAAGGCGCACATTTCTCCTTTAAAATTATTAGCTGCCGATAAAAAAAGTCGGTCTACGCTAGGGGTAAATCGCGCATGCTCATCTTCCACCACCATCAAACTCTCACCAGATCCAACTTCCAGATGCTTACAATCAGGTGGCAAATACACATTCCCTGCCTGCATTTGTTCACCGTGATTTGCTAACTTTACCTTGCATCCTGTTTTTTCTAACCAGCTTGCTAATGTTTCAACAAAGCCAGCGGCTATATGCTGACTAATCAATACTTTATATGAAAAGTCTGGCGCTATGGCTTCAAGTATTTTGTATAACGCTGCTGGTCCTCCGGTGGATGAACCTATAAGCAATAAATCACATTTAACCGCTAATAGAGAATGTGATGCTACAGGTACTGCCTTTTTATTAGATCTCTGATCGAACCAGCGTCTAACTACTTTTACTTTAGACATGGTTTCTACAGCTCTACACAGCTCTTTACTGAAGCGAAGAAAATCATCCTGCTCCATTCCACGAGGTTTTGCCAGTACGGCTACCGCTCCTGCACGTTGCGCTTCAAATGTCAGGTCACGATCTTTTCTATCCAGCTCTCCACTAATAACAACTATTGGGCACGGGCATTGGTGCATTACCCGTTTAATAACATCAATGCCATCAATTCCGGGCAAAAAAAGATCAAGCAAAATAATATCTGGCTGTAATTGTATCGCTTTTTCTACTGCCTCTAACCCGTCACTAACAATTTCAACAAGTTTATTACTTGGGTTTTCTTTCAGTGCAGCCTTAATATATTGCTGTACTACCAAATTATCTTCCACAACCAGAATGCGGATTTTAGACACGTCACTGAACAAAGCGTTTTACCGTTTCCAGAAAATGCTCCTGTTGAAAATCTCCTTTAATAATGTAGGCATCTGCACCTGCCTGAATACCTTTTTTCATTTCCGTAGCATCACCAACCGATGTCACCATAATGATGGGTAAATCTGCATATCTACCAGCACGTATATTTTTACAAAGCTCAACACCATTCATTCGTGGCATCTCAAGATCGGTAACCACTAATGAGACATTATCTTCCATCATTAATAAATCCAGTGCTTCTATACCATCGGTAGCTACCGTAACGCGATAACCGGCTGCCTCAAGAATGTTTCGTTCCAATGTTCTCGTGGTAATCGAATCATCAACTACAATAATCGTTCTTTGCAGACTTTCACTAACTGTATGCATAACAATATGATCATTTTCTGAATTTTCCGAATCTTCTGATGCATTAAGATATACAGGACGATGTTCACCTACCATTTTTACTAAATGTCTCGCATCTAATACCGGCAAAACACTGCCATCTGATAAAATAGAACCCCCTGAATATACCGCAACATGGTCAAATTGTGGCCCCATGGTTTTTATGACCATGGGAATTTCACCAGGTATTTCATCCACAATCAAAGCGAGTCTTTGGGAACCGACTCTTAAAACTACCATTGGCATAGGGTGCTGGGTATTTTTTGCCACCAGAGCATGCAAGTTTAATAAACTGGCAAGACTGCATACCGCAATAGGCTCATCATTAATATAAAATACCTGTTTGCCTTCTACTATTTGTATACTGCTAATATTGGTTCGAACAATACGCTCGACGGTATCCAGTACAATGCCATAACGACGATTTCCAATGCGTAAAATCAGCCCCTGACTTATCGCCAGACTTGAAGGCACTCGCAATATAATAGAGCTTCCCTTACCCTCCTGAGTTTCCAGTTCCATAATACCGCCTAGCTCTGCTAACATCGTCGCTACAACGTCCATGCCAACGCCACGACCAGAAACAAGATCGGCCTGCCTTGATGTGCTAAAGCCAGATCGAGTCACAAATTCGAGAATTTTACTATTGGTGAGTTCTTCATCGACTTTCATTAACCCATGACGAATTGCTTCTTCTCTAATTCTTTGCGTATTGTAACCACTGCCATCATCGGTTATACGGATCAAGACATACTCGCCATTTAATTCGGATTTTATTCTAATACATCCAGCTTCTGCTTTACCTGAAGAAACTCGTTTTGATTTGGATTCAATACCATGACTTACACAATTTCTAACAATATGCATTATGGGTTCTTTGATTTTCTCTAGAATCAAACGATCAATTTCAATACCTCGATCTACACATTCAACAACCACCATTTTATTCAGTTGCCTGGCAGCTTCCCTTGCAATCGTTCGATAAGATTCAAGAAAAGGTCCGATGGGCATCATCCGTATTGATCGCAAACCAGTATCAATTTCATCGGATAGTAAATTGAGCTGACCCACTTGAGAACCAATCTGGTTGGACAAATGAAATACATTGCGTTGTATATTTTTTATTTGCGATGAGTAATCAGAGGTTTTTGCATTCATCCGGGAAGCAACGGCAGGCGGAATAATTAAGCGTAATTCTGATATCTCGTTCTTTATTAATTGCCAAAATTTATTGGCTGAAGCAACACAAGCTTGTATTTCAAGTAATTTATCATGTGCATCTTTTTGCATAAGACGCATCGCCACTAATTCGCTTAAAGAAGATTGCATATTCTCGATCTTCGATACAGAGACTCTTATGGTTTCATTTAAAATCGAGGCACCCGCTACACTTGCAGGCTGAGTATATTCCATGCCGGAAGAAATACCTGGTTTAACGTTATCTTCTTCCAAAACATCATTTTCTAATTTTTCGCTCACCTGAGCATAGATAGCTTCATTATTGATACCGGAAGAAGATATCGACCCTTCATATATTATTTGTAAATATCCAACTATTTCTGATACATCCTGAGGCTCTTCAGGTTTATTCACACAGGCATTAAGAAATGATAATCCTGTATATAAACCATCAACTATCTGTGAATTAATAACGCCACCTGAAAGCATATTTTCAAGTGTATGAGTGACATCTCTTATATCTTCCCTGCCAATAGCACTGGCGGAGCCTTTGAGTGAATGTAATGCTCTTTTTAAGGTATTAATATGATCGAGATTATCTTTATCTTTTGCAGACTCCATATCAAGAAGCGCAGTCTGGGCTTTTTGCATAAGCTCAGGCGCTTCTTCAGAAAAAGCCTGTAATAAGGCCTGCTTTAAATCGTTATTTTCCATGATTCATATGCCTAAAAGTGAATTATGCCAGTTGCCATTCAACCTTTATTACTTCAACTTTTTTATAGGATTCTATTAATGAATCAATGTCATTTGTTAGCGTTTGCAAATCTTTTGCAACCTGTTCTGTTTTTTTCACTGCCGACAGCGTGTCTTTACTTGCCTGATTAATCTGCTGAATGGCTGCCGCAATTTGCTCTACCCCAGCTGTTTGTTGCTGAGATGAAGAAGCAATCGTTCTGGCTGAATCAGCAGATTCAACTATGGCTTTCGATAAACGATGTATATTTTCACCAGCTTGATTGGCTAAAGATACACCTAAATCAACTTTTTTGCTGCCTTCTTCAGTCGCTATAACGGCACTGTTAGTGGCTTTTTGAATTTCGCCGAGTATCCCTCTTACCTGGTTTGTCGATTGTTTACTTTGATCTGCAAGACTACGTATTTCAGAAGCAACAACCGAAAAACCCTTTCCATGCTCACCTGCTCTAGCAGCTTCTATGGCAGCATTTAATGCCAGTAACTTTGATTGTTCGGCTATTTCGTTAACCGACTGGATAATTTCACCGATTTGTTGTGTTTGCTCACTTAAACCAAGAATCTTGTCTGCAATGGCCTCAACCTGTTTCTGGATGTCATGCATACCGTGTATAGAATTTTCAACAGCTTTTGTACCCTGCTCAGAAGCAACTACTGCATTTTCTGCATTACCTATTACACTATTGGCATACTCTAACGCTTGATTTGAAGTTTGTTTGACTTCTGATACCGTAGAAGACACTTCATTCACAGAAGAAGCCTGTTCATTTACCGTGGCACTTTGTTCAGTGGTTGCAGCAACAATCTCATTCATCGAAGAAGCAAGATTGGTTGAAAATTGTGACAGACTGGTTATAAAGTTTAACTTCATCGCCTCTTCACGATTTTTCATCGCTTCGATATAAGTATCAATGGCAAAACCCATATCCAGGAAAATCATTTTAACCAGACTTGTAATATGCTCTATGCCATCTTCAGGCTTATCTTTAAAGCTCTGGAAAATAGCAGGCACAATCAGGTTCATATATTTTGCATAAGCGCCAATATACCATTGCGGCTCTAATCCAATGCGTTCATGGGTACGACCCACACTTAAACGACCCTCCATGTATTCTTCACCATACTCACCACCGAGCAAATCCATAAAAAATTTGCTCTGTGCATTTTTAAGATTCTTGATGTGTTTAGGGCTCTGTAAAAATGCACTGGTTTCCGGAAATTTCTGGAAGTGGTCATACAGTTTTT
>CAZTZY010000051.1:0-22497 GCA_964617765.1 uncultured Spongiibacteraceae bacterium | reverse complement strand
GAAAGAGGCGCGCAATACCCTTCACGGGGAAGGCACGCCAGCACCAGCAATAAAGGTGTCAATATTCCCTTTAACGTTTTTATCATGGCGCAAGCCGCTTATTGCGGCCAGCTGATGGGCGCTTCACTGGAGCCTGGTGTTAACGGGCGGGCTTCCTGTGGTGTAGCCGGCGGAATAATGGATGCTTCCGGTTTTACTCCGGGCCCGCCATCGATACGACTGATGACATCGGCAGCGATGGAGTTGCTGACGGATTCATAGATGAAATTTTGCAGATCCTGATTTAACTGTGCCGCGGTTTTATCCGGTGCCGCTGCCCGCAGCTCGTTGAGTTTGTTATTGATCTGGTGTGGATCGAAGGTTTGCGTGAAATTGGTGCTGGCGATGATATCGGAGGTAGCGACTTCTATCACCCGCAACTGGATGGCAATCCGGGTTTCCAGTACCGACATATCGGCGCCATAAATTTTTCTGGCGATTTTGTTGATATCAAAATCATTGATAGTACCCACCACCATATAATCGGCACCGAGTTTTTGCCCGAGCTTGATGGATTCCTGTGTGGCGTAGCTGCGTTCTTTCACAATTACTTCTTCTACATCACTTTCTTGCCAGAAACTTCTGTCAAGCACACGGTATTTACCCGATTGTACAATGGCGTTAGTCAGTAATTCGTTGATGTGCTGCGCCAGATCACCGGCACCGATACTGCCATCGACAGTGGCAAACGTGGCATCGGTAGTGCGAAATGGCAATACGGCCAGTTGCAACAATCCGCTTCTGTCAGCACCGATATTGGCATATTTCGCCACTTCAGCCTTGATGGTGACTTCCCAGGCTTTAGCCGCGGTGTTGTACTTGCTGCTCAGCACTTTATACGATTTCACCAGGCCGCCTGCAGTGGCACTGGTATAACCGGTGTTTACTTCCTGGCTAGGTATCAGTGTTTGATTGCCCATCCAGTCCATGATGATGCCCTGGTCGGTATCACGGATATGCGATTCTACTTGTATCATCGTGCCGTTGGCTTGCTGCACGGCCTGCCCTAACGCCTTGGCAATCGCTTTATCTTCACTCGCCCCTGAGGAGGATACCGTGACTGTTTCGGTTGTATAAGAAGCAGCAAAGCTGACGCCAGACAGGCTGGTGATAATAACCAACAACAGGCAACGAATGATCGACATGATTTTTCTCCGGTATTTCTTTCTCTATTAAGGAATCAAACCTTACAACCCGATAGCCGTTGGTGACAATCGGGCTTTTATAGTCTGGTCGTTAAATACCAAACCAGCGTTTATCCTTGGTTTTACGTATTTCTTTTTCCGCTGACCATTCCAGAATGCCTGATTCAATGTGCAGCAATTTCATGGTGAACTTGTAATACACATCTTTGGTATCGCCATCTTTCTTGATGATGGATGACATATTGCCATAGAGCATGTATTCAGCCCCGACCTGTTTGCCCACTACAACTGCAGATTGAGGATTCACCAAACCTGAGTTTTCCTGGTAGTTCAACTGCTCTTTCACTTGCTCTATGGCGGTCATATCCACAAAACGGAATTTGCCGGAATTCAGCAGTTTGGTCTGGATGGTATCGGTGACACTTTCCAGATCAATATGCTCGGTGGTTTTGTTCTTGATGCGATCAACAAACACTACCGGTCGACGGTTGGCGGTCACTTGCACAATGGGCGGGAATACCAGCAATTCATCGACCATTTTAGCGGCGATGCTTTGCAAATCGGTAGAGCCGAAATCTTCATTGACGGTTTCCTGTGCGGTGGCGTCACCGTATTCAACCGATGAACATGCCGCCAGAAAACTGGCAACGAAGGCGAGAGTGATTATTTTCAGGTGTTTCATAATGTTCTTCCTGTGGTTTATCGTTAGGGTTTAATCAGCAACATAAATTTTAAAAGTGACGGCGGTAGGGTTGGGCGCTACGGCCTGTGCGGTAATGGTATCGTTACCTTTCAGCAACACGGGTGTCCATGGGCGGCTATCCGCGGCCACTTCAAAACCGTCTTTATCATAGAACCTGAACTTGTACTGGAAATCGAGATTGATATCCCAGAGGTTATGCAGCTCTACACTCACTTGCAGCAGGGTATCCACCTTGCGTGCGAGGATATTTTGTACTTTGACGCGGGTCGCCAGAATGGTGCTGTTATAGTTGACACTGGTTTCAATACCTTCTTCAGTTTGTTTTACTGTGCCCACCGTGCCGGAGGTACAGCCTGTCAATGTCGCAACTGCCACAACTGACGCAACTGCGAGTAACCCTGCCACTATTTTCTTGATATTCATACGTTCTTTCCTCACAAATGATAAGTCTGTACTACCAAACGATTATTGACATTGATGACGCGCAACACGGTAATTTTTCCACCACGCAATTTAACGTTTACCTTTTGACTAACGCCACCCACATTCAGTTCAATCGCATGTTCCCCTGCGGGTAATTCGCTACGGAAAACCTGGGCATTGTTGGGCAAGGTTAGCCAACTGCGTAAATCGGCCTGTTCTGATACCAGATTATAGACGGTGGATAACAAAGAGCCGACCAGGCCTCCTTGTTCGGTTGCGGCTTTATGGGCTTCGTATTTGGTACGGGCCCGCAATACCTGGCGCACTATCATGACGGGGATTTTTTCTTTCAGGGCTTTTACCGCCATGGCTCCGACGTGGGCAATTTGTTCGGTTTGCCCGAGTTTATGGTTATCGTCATAGAGTGTGAGTGTACTGGCTGTTGCCCAGCGATCGGCTGAATAATAGGGAAATGCCAGGGTAAGGTAAGTAACGCTGCCACTGGTGAAATACGGAATGGATAAATTGAAACTCTGGCGTTCGGGCACAAAACCATCTTCATACAACACAACCAGCGCTCCTTGATCTTCAGCTATTTTTGTTCCGGCACTGGTGCGCATGACATCTTGCTGGATTTGCAGGTTTTGCGGATTGATTTCGAATGCTTTTTTATAATCAACAACTGCACTGTTGAAGTCGCCCTGCGCTTCCCATAACACGGCGCTGGTATAAAACGTGTAGGCATTCTGGAACGAGCTTTTCACCGTTCCGGCGAGCCTATCCATGCCGGCCAGTTCGGGAGTATTTTGCCACTCACCGAGATTCATGCTTTCGGCGCTGGCTTCGTTTTCGGCATTGGCAATTTCTTTTTCATGCGCCAGTTCCAGCGTGCGCTGTTCGAGTGAGGCACGGCGAATTTCTACATTCGCGCCTTCAAGGTCACCGAGGCTTAAATAGTTGAAGGCCTGGAACTGGTGCGCAAATATTCGCTCATAACCAAAACCTTCATAAGGTATGGCGTTATCGTTGGTCAGCATGGAGCTGGCACCGGCAGCGGCACCACTGGCGGTGATGGCGGCGCGGGCTTCGAGCCTGTCGTAGGCGGCAATCACTTTTTCAAAATCTTTTTTGCTGGCTTCGTATTGCCCGTTGATCTGGTACATGCGGGCGCGTTCACTGAGATAGAGAATGCCGTCTTCGCTGGTGGTTTTGCTTTCGAGGTCTTTAGCAACGTCTTCAATTTCGCCGCTGGTGATAGCCGCTTTATATTCCGCTGCCTGCCCGGGATAGGGGTTAAAAACGGACGTGCTGGCACAACCTGATAATAACAAACAGCCTGACAATGCCATGCCGAGTGCATAAAACCTGATCGATGTAAGTACGGAATCCATCTCTTACCCTTTTTTATTGCTTTTAGTGTGGAACAGGCTGCAGCAGATAACAACTATCTCTTTATGATGCTTTTAGTGTTTGAACTCCGTTTTTGGTTCCCAATAACAAGACATCTGCCGGGCGTGCCGCAAACAAGCCATTGGTAACCACGCCGACAATATTGTTAATTTGCGCTTCTGTGGTTTTGGGGTTGTGGATGAGGAAATCGTACAGATCGAGAATGACGTTGCCGTTATCGGTAACAACGCCCTGGCGATAAACCGGGCTGCAGCCGAGCTTCACCAGTTCACGCGCCACATAACTGCGGGCCATGGGTATAACTTCGACTGGCAAGGGAAAACCGCCCAATACCGTGACCAGTTTGGATTCATCGGCAATACAGACAAATTCCCGCGCTACGGCGGCCACAATTTTTTCGCGGGTTAAGGCAGCACCACCGCCTTTAATGAGTTCCAGTGCGGCATTGGCTTCATCAGCGCCATCCACATAAATATCGATACCATCCACAGCGTTTAAATCATAAACCGGGATGCCGTGTTGTTTCAGGCGGGCAGCACTGGCTTCGGAACTGGCGACCGCACCCTCAAAACAGGCCTTGTGTTTGGCCAGCTCATCAATAAATACATTGGCTGTAGAGCCTGTACCGATGCCAATAATCGAGGTTTTATCGACTTTTTTCAGGACATATTCGACAGCGGCAACTGCCACGGCTTGTTTGAGTTGGTCTTGGTTCACCGCAATTCCCCTTAAAGATGAGTTGCCATTATAAGGGTAAATCTGCCGGGAGTTCGAGCTGAGAGTTGGCGGGAAAATCCCTGCCTGGCATTGGCTTGATACAGATCATTTTACCTTTGCGCTTCCTGCCTGTCCCACGCCTGTCCACGCCTGTCCGCCGCGCTTGCCCCGTGCTTGATATAGTTGTGGTTTCGGAATCACTATTTTATGGCTATAATGCCGCCAGTTTTTAACGTCTATGAGGTTTTCAGCATGAAATTGGCTGCTTTTTCTAAGTTGGGTTTGGTTACAGTATTAACGGCTTTATTGGCAGGCCAAAGTTTTGCCATGTCGGATGAGAAAAAAGCTGCGATTGTTGAGCGCATCAAGCCTGTGGGCGAAGTGTGTATCCAGGGCGATGCCAGCTGTGCATCTGCCGCAGTAGCTACCGGCGGTGCTGCAAAATCGGGCGAAGAAATTTTTAACTCTACCTGTACCGGCTGCCATTCTACTGGCGCAGCGGGTGCCCCTAAAGTGGGCGACAAGGCGGCATGGACTCCACGTATTGCTGCCGGCATCGACAAGGTTTATGACCATGCCATAAACGGCCTGAACGCCATGCCACCCAAAGGTATGTGTACTACTTGCTCTGACGATGAAATCAAAGCCACTGTTGATTACATGGTTAAAAACAGCAAGTAATCGAAGTGTTAGACAAGAAACCGGCCCAGGCCGGTTTTTTTATGCGTGCGATTTGGATTGGAAAAAGATTTTTGGTGTAGGCATTGAAGGTGTTGTCAGGATTTTCCCGCGGCGGCGCAATGATTTCAGGCAGGGTTTTCGCGGCTATGAGCCGCTCCTACAGATTCATTGGATTCGGGGTGGTGGCTTTCGCGGCTATGAGTCTCTCCTGCGGATTCATTGGATTCGGGGTGGTGGGTTTCGCGGCTATGAGCCGCTCCTACAGATTCATGGTATTCGGGGTGGTGGCTTTCGCGGCTATGAGCCGCTCCTACAGATTCATTGGATTCGAGGTGGTGGCTTTCGCGGTTATGAGCCGCTCCTACAGAATCATGGTATTCGGGGCGGGAGGGTTTTCGCTCCTGCCTGTAGAGACGTAGCATGCTACGTCTCTACAATATCAAATCCGGAGACTTCATATATGTGCTACAAATCATCAAACAGGCTTTTCAAGCTGCGCAAGGTATCGGTGGCGATTTTCTCGCTCATCTCCGGCGTGTTCTCGGTATGGCCTTCCCAGTGTAAATTATCTTCAGGAAGTTCATCGAGGAAGCGACTGTGTGTGGTATCCAGCACCTCGCCAAATTGTTTGCGTTTGCTGGCGTAACTTAAGGTGAGGTTGCGTTTGGCGCGGGTGATGCCCACATAGGCGAGACGACGTTCTTCTTCGATAGTGTCTTCTTCAATGCTGGTACGGTGTGGCAATAATTCTTCTTCCATGCCGATGATATACACGTGCGGATATTCAAGGCCCTTGGAGGCATGCAAGGTAGAGAGCTGGATGCTGTCGGTAGCTTCCTCTTCTTCCTGGCGCTCCATGATATCGCGCAAAATCAAACGATTGATGGCATCTTTAATATCTGCCTCACCGTCTTCTTCCTGTTCGCGCTCTAACGCTTTTTGCAAGTTTTCAAGCAAGAAGTGCACGTTCTGCATACGTTTTTCCGCAACAACACTACTGCTGCTGTTTTGATGCAACCATGACTCATAACCAATATCATCCACCATTTCGCGAATCGCATTCATGGCGTGGCCTTCATCACACACGCGCATCAGGTTTTGCATCCATTGATAGAATTCGCGCAGGTTTTCCATGGCGCTGGCACCGAGCTGTGTACTTAACCCTACTTCATCCATCGCATCAAACAAACTGGTGTCGCGGCTTTTGGCATAAGCGGCCAAGGTTTGCAGGGTGCTGGTGCCGATTTTTCGGCGCGGTACATTGATGATGCGCAACAGGGCATTGTCGTCAGCCGGGTTCGCCAATACGCGCAAATAAGCCATGATATCCTTCACTTCGCTGCGCGAGAAAAACGAGGTTCCGCCACTTATCTGATAAGGCAGGTTTTCCTGTTGCAGTGCCATTTCCATCATGCGCGCCTGATGATTTCCACGATACAAAATGGCGTAATCGCTATAGCTGCTGTTGCTGCGCAAATGATGACCCATAATCTCCTGCACCACACGCTCAGCTTCGGCCTGGTCATTATGGGTTTTGATAATGCGGATCGGTTCGCCCAGGCTTAAATCGCTCCACAGTTTTTTCTCGAAGGCATGCGGATTGTTACTGATCAAAGTATTGGCCGCATGCAATATCACTGAAGTGGAACGGTAGTTTTGCTCCAGCTTGATAACGACAAGATTTGGGAAATCGGTTTGCAACTGCATCAGGTTTTCAGGACGCGCACCACGCCACGCATAAATAGATTGGTCATCATCTCCCACCACGGTTAATCCATAACGGTCACCGACTAACAGCTTCACCAATTCGTACTGGCTGGTATTGGTATCCTGGTATTCATCCACCAGCAAATAGCGGATTTTATTCTGCCAGCGTTTCAGCACTTCCGGGTGTTCATTAAACAGGCGCACCGGCAAATTGATCAGGTCATCAAAATCCACAGCGTTATAGGCAGTAAGTGCTTGCTGGTAACGCAAGTACAAACCCGAGATTAACTGCTCTTGGGGATTGCTCGCTTGCTGTATCGCCTTCTCAGGGCTGACGTTATCGTTTTTCAGCTGTGAAATCGTATGCTGGATAAAATCGAGCAGGTCGGTATCGACATCACCGGCCTGTATGGATAACTCTTTCATCAATGCCTGGGCATCTTCGGCATCAAAAATGGAAAAACCGTTGCGTAAACCGAGCAATGGCAACTCGCTGCGAATGATATTTAAACCTAGCGTATGAAAGGTGGATACCTGCAAACCGCGCGTACTTTGGCGTGGCAGCAAACTGGTCACGCGCGCTTTCATTTCCTTGGCAGCTTTATTGGTGAACGTCACCGCCGCTATGTAATGCGCCTTGATACCGCATTCATTAATCAGATAAGCAATCTTGCGTGTGATCACACTGGTCTTGCCGCTACCGGCACCGGCCAAAACCAGCGTGGGATGCGAAATGGATTTAACAGCCTGTAACTGGCGTTCGTTCAGGGTGGTCACGGCGTACTCGATGATGCAAACGGGCGGCTATTTTAGCAGTTGTGCCTCGCTCTCAACTATCACCTTTTAGTCTCTTTTTCACATCACTTTTGCCTGGCGGTAACTGCAGGCCTCCATCATGTGCTTTTTTTCGATCTGCTCGGATGCTTCCAGGTCGGCAATAGTGCGTGCCACGCGGATAGCACGCTGGAACGCTCGTGCCGAAAGACCCAGTTTTTCAGCGGCAATATGCAAGGCACTCATGGCATCTTCACTCACCTGCGCCAGTTCGTGTAATTCGCTGCCTGACAGCGCGGCATTGGATTTTTGCTGGCGCTGCTGTTGGCGCTGGCGCGATGCCTCAACCCGCTCACGAATCTGCGCTGAACTCTCTTCCAGTGTGGTAGTTTTTTCACTGAGCTTATTCAACGGTGTGGGTTGCAGGCGTAAATGCATATCGATACGATCTAGCAAGGGCCCGGAAATTTTATTGCGGTAGCGCTGGATGCTGTCGATAGAACACCGGCAACTTTTGCTGTAATCACCGTAATATCCACAGGGGCAGGGATTCATCGCGGCAATCAACTGGAAATCGGCAGGGAATATCGCCTGCTGGCTGGCTCGGGAAATGCAGATATGGCCATTTTCGAGGGGTTCACGCAGCGCTTCGAGCACATTGCGCTGGAATTCCGGCAGTTCATCCAGGAACAACACGCCCTGATGGGCCAGTGATACTTCTCCAGGTCTGGGCGGATTACCGCCACCCACCAAAGCCACCGCCGATGCCGAATGGTGGGGCGAGCGAAAGGGCCGTTGCATCCATTGTGAAAGCTCTATCTGGCTGCTCAAAATTGAACGAATGGCCAGCAATGATAATGCTTCAGCTTTATTCATTGTGGGCAAAATGGTGGGCAGGCGCTGTGCCAGCATGGATTTTCCACAACCCGGCGGACCTTCATACAACAAATTATGCCCACCGGCAGCAGCAATTTCCAAAGCGCGCTTGGCCTGGTGCTGGCCTTTGATATCTGCCATATCTACTGTTGGATAAGCCGAAGCACACACAGTCTTTTCAACACTTTGCCCTACACTGGAAACCAGCTTACCTGCACCACTTAAGTGCGCACACACTTCGAGTAAATGTTTGGCGATTAAATGTTCATCAGCAACAGCCAATGCAGCCTCTTCGCCATTGGCCGCGGGAATAATAAGCTGACGCTGGTCTGCCACACAGGCCAGCGCAGAATTCAGTACCCCGCGAACCGGACGTAACTCACCAGTAAGTGCCAACTCACCGATAAACTCATATTTATCAAGATGCTCCAGCGGAATTTGACCCGATGCGGCGAGGATGCCCAAGGCAATGGCGAGATCAAAGCGACCGCCGTCCTTGGGCAAATCAGCTGGCGCCAGATTGATGGTGATACGCTTCATCGGAAATTCAAAACGGCTATTGATGATGGCACTTCGTACCCTGTCCTTACTTTCGCGCACGGCAGTTTCTGGCAAACCGACCAGATTGAATGCCGGCAAACCATTGGAGAGATGGGCTTCTACAGTCACTTCCGGTGCAGATAAAGCATTGATCGCGCGCGTGCGAATAATGGCAATTGACATAAAACATCCTTGTTAAATAAAACTGGTACTTTAGTTGGGTTGGCGCAATTTACTTTGAAATACTATAGGGATCAAATAAAACTATTGGGCATGCCTCTTCTAATGCTTGCCTGGTTAATCACCCTACAGCAATATTTGTCAGAACCATTTGCACTTTCATGTTAATAGGTTATAAGTAATCAACAATGTCGGGTTTTTAGTTATTTCTCAAACTCATCAATTTCACTTAAATTAGACAAGGCTTAATCTTTCCCAAAAGATACTAAGGAATACTGCTCCAAAACTTACCCAAGAGCGAAAAAACTGAAAGGATTTATTATGAAGCGATTAATCACCTCCCATTTCATCTTCACATTTTTACTGTTATTTATTGTTGGCTGTATGCCCGAGAATGTTGCCATAACCGGCGGTGCTTCCCAGGTTGTTGCGTTCGAAAAAGATGGCAGCCAGGTAACTTCGATATCTATTAATGAAAACTCATCCATCGACAATGTAAAAATCGTTATTAATGGCGATTCAGGGAATTCCTCAAACTACACTTTTTCTATTACCTCCGGCAACCAGACTCTGTTACCTGATGCAAATATCGTTATGACTGGTTCTGGGAAATTCCGCTACCTGTCTATTACACCTTCTGCAAATCAGGCAGGTGAAACTCTTTTAACCGGAAATATAACTGATACATCTACCGGTAAAATCGTGACTGGAACCCTTTTATTAAAAGTATTACAAGGCCCTCAATTTTCAACAGGCCCTTTTACCGCAAAATATTTTCTGGAAAATGACGGCAACTCCCCTGGCGTGGGAACAGATGGCACAAACCCTCTCATTACTCCGGTATTAATGGGTACTGCCACTGTTAATCGTATTGACATTAATTATAGTTGGGATGATTTCCTGGGTATTGATTCTTATTATTTCCACGCAATCTGGGAAGGCAAATTACACGTTTATGATGATACCGTCATCAATGCCAATTTTGATTCATCATGGACAGACGTTACTTTCTACATTGATGGCCAGCTTCATGCCAAGTGGAATAACGTAAGCAATCACAGTGAAGTTTACCCTTTACATTTAACCGTTGGCTCTCATGATATAAAAGTGGAATTTCATAACCACTGGCATACAACCATGTTAAATGTCACTTTTTCTAACTACCCGCAATTCGTGAAATCGCAGGCTCCTGTTTCCCTGGCCCCTTATATTGATGCCAATACCAAGTTGATCTATTTGGGCGCTTATGAAGCTGGCGACTTATATTTTAATAACGAAATAAAAGTGACAATTCCTGCAAGTGTTGAACCCGTTTTCTTATTCCTGACATCTTACAATGCTGTTAACTGGATCATTGATAACCCTCACAACACCCTGATTTCTGGCGCTGCCTTCAGGTCAAAATATGCTGGCACCAGTGTCAATAATATTGATTCGGCTATTATTTTTAATATTACAGATCTTTATAACGGATATTCTGAGGCTTCATACGCCGATGCAGACATCGAAGCGATCACCGGCAGGTTGCCGGATTATACGTTTAAATATTATGATATGGGGGATGTGCTAATTCCGGCATTCTAGTTTCAATTCGGCCAAGGGTGGCAATCGGGGGTTTAAGCGCTGCACTCCCACTCTTGTTCTAACACTTCAGTATGCGGGTAAAATCAGCAAGCCCGGATATGAAGCTATTACCACATCATTTTTCATTTCAGGCAGGATGGCTCTTCAGCTCACCCTGTCTTCATCTTGAATAACTGAAGGTGAGTACTGCGTTCTATTTCTGCTGTTCTTCGAGTTTGGCCATCAATATGGCCAGTTCGGTTTCGAGCAACTCCACTTTAGCGCGTGTTTTTTGCAACACGGCGGCCTGTGCATCGAATTCTTCACGACTGACTATATCGAGACGCGACAGGGCATTCTGCATCACTAATTGCAGGCTGCGCTGGATTTCTTCGCGGGATTTTTCACCCGGCAGAAGTTTGCTGGCTTGCTCGGCAATATCTGTGAGCATTTCAGGTTTTATAAAGCTGAACGGTGATTTAGGCATGAGAATTTGACCTTTTTCTGCAAGTACAGCCAGAGTCTATCATGAAGTTGATAAAATGCTGAGCATGCGGCTTCGATGCACCGCATTTGAAATGATCGCCCCAAAATAGTGCACTTTCGAATCCGGTATACTTGCACTCAAGACTACCGATTAAACCTGAAAACCAAAAACTATATATAACTTATTGTTTTAAATTGTTTTTTATTAGTTGGCAAACATATTGCTAACTTTACATCAACGCAAATCACATGATGAGCTTGCATAAATCACTATTAAACGCCCCCAGGGTAATCGGAGAAAAACATGATGAAAAAATTATTATCTGTCAGTGTCGCAGCAGGTGTTTTAGCAATGGGTTCCAATGCCGCACTGGCGGAAGGTACCCTCACCGATGTACTGGCAGCTTCTGGCATTACTGCCACGGGTTATGCAGCGGCTGGTTTTTATCATTTCGATACAGATACCTTCCCCTACAACGCCTTTCAAACCGATGGCAGTACCTTTGATTTACAACAAGCTGCTATTACTATCGCCAAACAACCTGCAGAAGGTTTTGGTGCTGTTGTCAATTTAACCGCAGGCAGCAATGCAACACCCATTTCTTCAATCGGCACTTCAGCTGATGATTTCGATGTCACTCAAGCTTATGTGCAATATGCCGGCAATGGGCTGACGCTGATTGGCGGTAAATTTGTGACCTTGATGGGTGCAGAAGTTATCAACACCACTGGCAATACCAACGTATCACGCTCGGTCGGCTTTTTTAACGCGATTGCCTATACCCACACTGGCTTACGCGCTACTTATGCTTTTACCGACACGTTCTCGTTAACCGGTGGTTTGAATAATGGCTGGGATCAACAACAAGATATGAACAGCGGTAAAACCATTGAATTGGGTATGGCGTGGAATCCGGTTTCCATGTTCAGCTTGCTGGTACAAGGATATAGCGGCGATGAAGTGGTTGATGCCGTGAATGATTATTCTGCCAAACGTAAACTGATTGATGGCGTCGCCATTGTAAGACCTATGGACGGTTTGAGCCTGGTTCTGGATGTTACTTCAGGCACCCAGGAAGAAGCTGGCGGCGAAGGTACCGATGATGCGAAATGGACAGCGGTTGCCGGTTATGTGAATTATCAGTTTACTGAAAAATTCCGCACTTCTGTGCGTCTTGAACAGTTTAACGATAAAGATAATTTCAAATTGGCTTTGGGCGCTAACCCTGATGGACAAAAGATTAAATCAGGTACTGTAACGGTGGCATATGCACCAACAGCCAGCACGGAAATCCGCGGTGAATACCGTTTGGATAAAGCGGTAGATGAAGTATTTACTGATGGTTTGGCCGTTGAAGACAATGTCCATTTCATAGGTATCGAAGGCCTGTACAAGTTCTGATAAATCTAGTTTGCCGCCCATATGGGCGGCTTTTTTATTGAGAAAATCCTGGTATCTGACATAAAAAACCAAGAGCAATAACAGGATGGATTATTGGAAAAGTTTTTTCTTCTGTTGTGTAGCTGGGCAAGTGTTATCATAGGTTAAACTTGTAACGACAAGCCCTTTTGTGTGTAGGAGATTTTCATGAAATTAGTCACAGCCATTATTAAACCTTTTAAACTCGATGATGTGCGTGAAGCATTATCAGAAATTGGTGTTCAGGGTATTACAGTCAGTGAGGTAAAAGGTTTCGGTCGTCAAAAAGGCCATACAGAATTGTATCGTGGCGCAGAATATGTGGTTGATTTTTTACCCAAGGTAAAAATTGAAATCGCCATTGGTGAAGACCTGTTAGAACAAACTATTGAAGCCATTACCAAGGCTGCCAATAGCGGCAAGATAGGCGATGGCAAGATATTTGTTTCCGCACTGGAACAGGTTATCCGTATCCGCACCGGCGAAACCGGCGAACAGGCTATCTAGGATTTTATTTTAAACACCCTTTAAATGTGCTTTTTAATTACTGTGCACACTTAAAGGGTGTTTTTTTATGCCTGCCATTTCACCAATAGACAGGCCTGGGCATGCCCTGCATTCCATCCGTTATAACAACGGCTTACTTTTCGGCAAAAGCCTTTTCGATAACATAATCGGCAGCTTCACCAATACGTGCAGACATTTTCAACCCAAACTTATCCAGCAAGGCGCAAGTATCCTTGAGCATGACTTCACTGCCACAAATCATTGCACGATCATCCACCGGATTAAGGGGCGGCAAGCCGATGTCGCTGAAGAGCTTGCCACTGTCCATTAAATCGGTGACACGACCGGTATACATATGTTCTTCGCGCGTAACGGTAGGGTAATAAATCAATTTATCGCGCACCTCTTCACCAAAAAATTCATTCTTTTGCAGCTCATCCCGAATGAATTCGCTATAGGCCAGCTCATCCTTGAAACGCACACCGTGCACCAGAATAATTTTTTCGAAACGTTCATACACTTCAGGATCCTGAATCAGTGACATGAAAGGTGCCAGTCCGGTACCGGTAGATAACATATACAGGTGTTTACCCGGTAAAAGATCTGAAGCCAACAGCGTACCTGTTGGTTTACGCGATACGAGCACTTCATCACCCACCTTCAAATTCTGTAAACGTGAAGTTAATTTGCCATCAGCCACCTTGATGCTAAAAAACTCCAGCGTTTCTGCATAATTGGGGCTGGCAATAGAGTAAGCGCGCAATAACGGGCGACCATCAACCTGTAAACCAATCATCACAAATTGGCCATTTTCAAAACGCAGGGCTGTATTGCGCGTTGTACGGAAACTGAAAAGTGTGTCATTCCAGTGGTGTACACTGACTACGGTTTCGGTATTTAAATTGCTCATCGTTTATTGCCTCGGGGTTTCATGCCAACTGATTTTCGATGTTGTGTACAATAAACAGATTGTGCATATAAATAAAATAGATAATATTTATATTTATTATCAATTTAAATGATATTGAATCGCTGATGCTATACCGGTAATGGCGGTGTAAATGCGGTGATGCCCGGCAGGGATAAATCCGTTAAATCAAGTCGGGCATAATGAGACTGTAGTGACTGCGATTCACTGACAGGTGTTTTTTTTAGATCCAGTAAAACATAACAGCGAAATAAAAAATCCTGGCAGCACTTTGCACTGCTTAACCCACCCTCTTCAATAATCAGGCACTGAGACCAATCCTCATGAAGTGTTTGCGCAAAAATTCCATTACCCAAACGGATTATCTGTGGGGCGTGACTGCTGGCAGGGTTACCTGTGGCGTAGATAGGTGTGCTGCCATAACCACAACTCGGGGAACGGCTTTTTACAATTACTCCCTGGAATTCTTGCTGGTGCTGCAAGGAAAATTGTCTTGAAAAAGCAGTTAATGGTGTTGTCACATCCAGTTCCGGGTTATCGAGTCCCAAAGCTTTTATGCCGCTGGAAGTTTTGCTTAATGCCACTGCTGGTCGCGGCACACCCATACCCGCACCTACTTCCGGACATACTTTCACCAGTTGTGCATGGCGCTGGAAAAAATCAGCTATTAATGGAAAAACTTTATCCTGTCCATCGTAGCGCACGGCATCACCCATCAAACAGGCACTGATAGCGATCGCCGGCTTTTCCGTCGACAGGTCATTATAAAAAAAATGGCGGGAAAACATCAGCTGGCATCAGGTTTTTTGCGCGCACGCGGATGTGCCGCATCGTAGGTTTTAGCCAGATGCTGAAAATCCAGGTGGGTATAAATTTGCGTGGTGGAAATATCGCTATGGCCTAACAACTCCTGTACAGCGCGCAAGTCACCACTGGATTCAAGGATATGACTGGCGAAGGAATGGCGCAACATATGTGGATGCAATGCCTGATGCGTGCCACGCACCAAACCTAGCTGGCGCAAACGTTGCTGAATACTGCGATGGCTCAGGCGTTTGCCCTGCTGGCTTAAAAACAGCGCTTTTTCATCGATGACCCGTCCAAACAATGGCCGTTCCTGCAACCAGGCTTCGAGCGCAGTTTTGGCATAGCGCCCCAGGGGCACCAGCCGTTGTTTATTGCCCTTCCCCGTCACACTGACAATACCCGCCTTGAAATCGACGCCGGATATATCCAGGGAAGCAATTTCTGCCAGCCGCAATCCGGAAGAATATAACAATTCGACAATGGCTTTATCACGGCTTTGGTGCCACGAATCAGCATCAAAATTCAGTAAATGGCTGAGTTGATCGGTATCCATCACATCGGGCAATTTACGGACTGACTTCGGCGGCCTTACACCGAGCGCTGGATTATTTTTAGCCTCGCGCTGTTTAATAAAATAGGCATAAAACTGGCGAACACTCGACAGCTTGCGCTGTATGGATTTGCTGGCCATGCCTTGCCTGTGCTGTTTATTGGCAAAGCTGCGGATATCGTGTTGGATCAGGTTAAATGGCGGCTGGCTTTCGGTAAAAAAAACTGCCAGCTCATTGAGGTCGCGACGGTAATTCTTGATTGTGTGAGGTGAAAGCCGCCTGACCATTTCGATATGGTGACAATAAAGCTCGATAGCGGCTTCCCATTTCATCATTCACTTCATTTGTAAAAACGGGGCAACAAATGAGAAATGACGTCACCGATAAAGTTAAGGAAGAGGGTATCCATTCCGGCCTTGAAATAATGCGGATCTTCAGAACCCAAAGCCACGATACCGGTATTTTTCCCATCGATACGAATTGGCAATACAATAGCCGATGTCAGGTTTTCTTCAGGGCCCGCAAACAGGAAGCGTAATTCTTCTGCACGAAAAGTACCGCTGACACATTCCGGTGAAGTTGCCAAACTTGGCATTGAACGCTCAACGTCATTTATTGCCACAACACGGCATTGTGCAGTGCGGTACGTTTCCGGATTGGCAAACAGGGTAAACTGGACTTTTTCTACCTGGAATTCCTTTTCACAATAATCGGTAATGCGTTTGGATAAATCATTCAGCGATTTTGAATCGAGCATGTGCAACACCAGCGTGCGTGTTTTGTTGAACAACACATCGTTACGCTCACCCTGCTCCAGCATATCGGCCAGGCGTTTACGCATATCGATATTACGCTCACGCAGGATTTTTACCTGCCGCTCAAACAGGGAAACAGCATCGCCCGTGGCATGGGGCAAATACAAATCAGCCAGTAAATTTTCTCGTTTCAAAAAGAAACCGGGATCATTAGTCAAATACTCGATCACTTGTTCTGCACTGATTGTTTGTGTAGTTTCAGTTGTCATGCCATTTCCCCTAAAGACGAATTTTGCCATCATATACGTGAACAGCAGGGCCTATCAACTGCACAGAATGTTCACCACCTTGCCATTCAATAATAAGCTGGCCGCCGGGCAAACTGACATTCACGCGATTATCCAGCCAACCCTGTAATATGCCATACACCACCGCTGCACAGGCACCGGTACCACAAGCCAACGTTTCCCCTGTGCCGCGCTCAAATACCCGTAACTTGATATTGCCACGATCGATCACTTGCATGAAACCCACGTTAACGCGATTAGGGAAATGCTCATGCCGTTCAATAAGCGGGCCCAACCTCTCTACCTCTGCGGCAGCGACATTATCTACACGCAATACTGCATGAGGATTGCCCATCGAGATCGCACCAATGATAAAATTTTCATTGCCGACTTGAAGAGGATATTGCAATGCCTGTTGTGATGCCTTGAACGGGATTTTTTCTGGCGCAAGTACAGGCGCTCCCATATCGACACGCACATTGTTTCCCTCAAGATACAATTCAATCAAGCCACCGGCCGTTTCCACCCGCAGGTGATTTTTACCCGTCAGGTTTTTATCGTGTACATAACGGGCAAAACATCGCGCGCCATTACCGCACTGTTCTACTTCGGCGCCATCGGCATTAAAAATACGGTAACGAAAATCATTTTCCGCATGCTGCGGCGGTTCTACAATCAAAATCTGGTCGCAACCGATACCAAAATGCCGGTCTGCCAGAACTTTCATATCCTGGCATTGCGGCTCGTATTGCTGGGATATTAAATCCAGCACCACAAAGTCGTTACCAATTCCGTGCATTTTGCTAAACCGTAATAACATTTTACTTAAACCTTAAGGTAACAGCGTTTCGCCACGAACGAGGTCTTCAACCGTTTCACGTTCACGTACAATATAATGTTTATTGCCATCTACCATGATCTCGGCAGCGCGCCCACGACTGTTATAATTGGATGCCATACTGAAACCATAAGCTCCGGCAGAAAACACGGCAATCACATCGCCGGATTGCAGGCACAATTCACGATCCTTGCCCAGAAAATCTCCGGTTTCACACACCGGCCCTACCAGATCATAATGGGCTTTTTCACCCTGGCTCGGAGCAATAGCCTGAATATTCATCCACGCCTGATACAATGAAGGGCGAATCAAATCATTCATGCCAGCATCAATAATCGCAAAATTTTTATCGCCATTATTCTTCAGGTATTCCACCTTGCTCAATAAAATACCGGCATTGGCGGCGATAGAACGCCCGGGCTCAATCACCAGATGCAAGGCATATTTTTCAAGTTTGGCTTTTACACGACGAATATAATCAACCGCTTGCGGTGGAGTTTCATCGTTATAACGCACACCCAACCCGCCACCGAGATCAATATGTTCGAGCAAGATACCTTTTTCAGCGAGCTGGTCGATCAACGCCAACACTCGATCAAGGGCATCCAGGAAAGGTTCGATTTTGGTTAACTGCGAACCGATATGGCAATCGACACCCACAATCGCAATGCCTTTCAGGGTTTGCGCACGCTGATAAACCGCCAGTGCATCATTGATGCTGATACCGAATTTATTTTCTTTCAAGCCGGTAGAAATATAGGGGTGGGTATTCGCATCCACATCCGGGTTCACCCGTAAGGAAACCGGCGCGGTCATTTCCAGTGCCAACGCCACTTCGTTCAAACGCTCAAGCTCAGCAGCCGATTCCACATTAAAACAATGAATTCCCACTTCCAGTGCACGCTGCATTTCAGCAGCCGTTTTCGCCACACCGGAGAACACAATTTTTTCAGGGTCGCCACCTGCCATCAACACACGCTCAAGCTCACCCGCAGAAACAATATCAAAACCCGCACCGAGGCGTGCCAACACATTCAATACTGCCAGGTTAGAATTGGCTTTTACGGCATAACAAACGAGGTCATCCACATCCATCGCCGATGCATAAGACTGGAAATGCGCTTCGAGTGCGGCGCGGGAATAAACATAAGTGGGTGTCCCATAATGCTGCACCAGGGTTGCGGCCTGCACATCCTCAACAAACAGATGCTCATTTTTGTACTCAAATTGCGACATATTCTTCTTGGGTAACCAATTGGGTTGATGGTGTAATACGGGTTTGTGCTGAATCATCTTCCGGCAAAATTAACGGGCCTTTTTGCCCGCAGCCGCACAGCAGAAAAAACACACACGATACGAATAGCTGTTTTACAATGCACTGCATAAATATGGCCAAGCGTTAAGGAACTGCTGACGATGTTAGCGTTTGTACCCTCAAAAGTCATTATTTACCGCCTCTGCAGCGTGCTGGCGCTAATACTTTTAGCGCTTGATAGTCAGGCTGGGCTACCGGTACGCAATCAACAACCGCTGGCTATTTTTGTGGGCATCCCGGAACTGAAATCGGCCAAAAAACTGGAAGATGACGCACAAATCATTGGCTTCAATTCAAGCCTGAACAATCAATTTATTGATAACACCGATAAAGCCGACCCGTTGTTTTTCGATGTGGAATCCTATGTCGGCGATTTTTTCTGGCGTCGCAGCATGCTGAACTGGGAATGGGAGATCGTCTTCCCCTATCTGAGTTACCAGAAAGGTTTTATGGACAGTTTTGTCATCCATTGGCATGACGCTTTTGACTTACCCAACGGCAACCGCAAAAAATTTCCCGAAGACCAGATACAGCTTAGTTATAGCGGGCCAGACTCCCTGCTATTAACCGAACCTGCACAAGGAGTAGGTGATATTCGTTTAACCCTCGGCAAACAATGGCAGGAAACAGATGCCTATCAACATGCATTGCATATCACCCTTAAACTACCCACCGGCGATAGCGATCAATTACTGGGCAGCGGCGGTACTGATATCGGCGTGTTTTCAACCCACGCCTGGCAACAACGGGATTGGCAGGAAGAACTGCAATTTGGCCTGCTCGGTTCCAATACCCCCGACATTCTGCCCACACAACGGCGCAAACTGGCGGGTTTCCTGAGTGCAGCCCTCAATTATTCACTGTCTTATCGTTGGTCCGCCATCCTGCAATACGATGCCCATACTGCTCTTTATAAGGATTCGGGCAAGGCACCGCTGGGCGATGGCCAGATACTCAGCATCGGTTCACGCTGGCAAAGTGCTGGCTGGTCGTGGCATCTGGCCTTGCTGGAGGATATCAGGGTTGATTCGGCACCGGATGTGGGTTTTCAGCTGGGGTTGGAATTTGGGGATATTCAGGACTAATGCCCGACGCCTATCCCTGGGCCAACTTAAAAACCACTTGCCTCTGTTGTCATCTGTCGTTTTTTCAACTGTCGCTTTTCCAATCGCACAATTTGATCAAGTCCTGACAACATCGTGATCGATTGTTTCTGGATTTCCAGCGAAAGCATCAACCATTGCTCGTGATCCAGGTTCAATAACGACAATGCCGGAGGCTGTTTTTCCTGGATAGCCCCGCGCTTGTCATCACGCACACAACGGCCAGTCCAATCGACCAGATCAATATAATCTTTCAGGTTAAAGGGTAACGCCGCAAAGGTTTTGGTTTCGTGCTCGCTTTCAATAAAAGGCATTAAACGCGGCTGATTCTGTGTCGGCGTTTCTACGCTTCTGGCTTTGGCCTGAACCTGCTGAATACGCGCCTGAATTGACGTGAAATCCGATGTTGCCAGACTATCCGCCATTGCAGCCCGCACCGGATTTAAATCCACATAAGCCATACACGACAGCAACGCCGCTTCATCCAGCAAGGCTTGTGATTTAAAACGGCCCTCCCAGAATTTTCCCGTGCAGCCATCCTCCCTGTTCGCTTCGCGGGCAATATGTTCATTCAATAAACGCATAAACCAGCTAATACTGGACAAGCGCTCGCGCCAGGTTTGGATAATCTCGTCCACCACGCGTAACTCAGCTTCAGTTAGCAGATCCTGCCGATTGAATCGTTGTATCAATACCGGGCCTTTGTAGATAGACAACCAGCGATCCATGACCTCAGCGTTAGACCAGCTTTGGCTTTGCCCTGAATTGACATGCAGCACCAAATGATAATGGTTACTCATAATGGCATAAGCGGCGATATCAATCGCAAAAATGCTGCTCAGCTGATGAATTCGATCCAGCATCCATTGTTTACGGTGGTCAAAGTTACGACCGGTGTGTTTATCTTCACCGCATAAAAATGCACGGCGAACACAACGACCAATGCAATGGTAATAGGGGGTGGCACTGATATCGATGAGGGTGGAACGTGGCTGAGTCATCCTTGATCTCTTGATTAGTTAGTACTGTTCAAATTTATAGTAGTTGGTTTTGAGTGTCAATAGGGAGTGACTGTCCTATGTTTGCTCTTAGCATGAATTAGTGCATTATATGCCAAAGACAAAATAGCAATTCGCTCATTAGACATCTGTTCAAGGGGTGTATTGGGATTCGTACGCTCTTCAAGATTGAGAAATTTATCAACAATAGCTTCAAATGGTTTTACAGCAATATTAAACATGGCTTGCATATCGGTATCTGATGGAAGCTCAAATTTTTGCAATACTCCTTCCCGCTGCTCAGCTGGCAATGCGTTATAACGCTCCAGCATAATCGCGTTCAATGCTGTCTGAATTTCAGAAGTCGTATGATAGGAATCATTTTCAATTGCATTATTAAGCCGAGTAATATATGCTGCATCCTCTTCGACGTTTAATCCCATTTCCTCATAAACCATCCTCCTTAGCTCTGTATTTCCTTCGATATTAAATCCCACGCCAATGGTTACTTGTGCATCTGTAATTTTTGTATCCATATAAGACGCATACTTAACAGCTTCTACTTGTTTAATAAAATTCCAGCGTAAAGATTCATACTCTTCTGGCAATATTGTATTTATTGTAATCATGTTAAAACTCCTGATTTAATTCGAGGTTAATTCCACAAACTGCAGTAGCACTAGCAGTATAAATTTCGATAAAATAATGATTATCATTTCTCTGCATATTCCAACTGCTTTGATAAACTTGATTATCCTTATAAAATAAGTCTGCATTATCCAATGTCAACCAGTAGCCTTTTTCCAAGTATTCTTTTGCATTTCCAAGAGTAATATCAGAATCATCAACATAAAAACCAGTGGCAATATCGCAAGAATTATATTTCCAACTATCTTTAAACTTACCTGTTAACTTATATACTGCTTCTAACATATTATCTTTATCAACATTAATAGAAGCCTTGAATATTTTGTATCTCCCCTCTTCAATTCCTTCCTTCGTATTTTTCCAATCTCTTTTATGAAATGCATGATTTAATCTTCCATGACTCGCATGACTCAAATTAACCAGATATTCCATTACTGCCAACATCTCTTTTTTATCTTTCATTTCAACCCATTCAACGGCCTTAAATGAAGGAAATTGTGGCAATATTTTTCGTTCACATGCAGGGTATTCGTTATAATTAACGGCATTTAACATATCAACATATTCCTTACATACAGGATAGGAATCACCAAATGTTAATTTAAAGCGGAGTGGTTTTTTGACGTTCTCAATACGGGTATATTCAGGAAAAGCATAACCATCTTTCGGTATTGTATCTGCAATAGTTTTGTATTTTTGATTAGTCGCTAATAATCGCAAATTACCGACTCTGATTGAATATTCTTGATCTAAACAGTTTCTAAATTCGCATTTATTCCTATCTTTTAACCAGACTTTTTGATCTTTCCTTAAACTCTCCTTATCTATCGTTATCTCCATTGCCGATTTATATTCCTGCGCCAACTGCTCATCCAGCTTCGATAGCTCAGCATCCGCACAAATCATTTTCTCAACATCGGTACGTGCATTGCCACAATCAAAACTCGCCGCCTGCGCTGACATTGCTGTATACGCCAGAACCACACTCACTAACAATAATCGTTTTTTCATGACCTCTCCTTTTATTGTGATTTTTCTTATCACATATTTTCAGCTCAATACTGTAATGTTGAGTAAAATCTATTGCCTTACCATC
>CAZTZY010000050.1:0-22864 GCA_964617765.1 uncultured Spongiibacteraceae bacterium | reverse complement strand
GTGATGAGTTATATCTATATCGGCGTTTACTGGAATAACCACCATCACCTGCTGCATACAGTAAAGAAAATCAGCGGTGGCATCTTGTGGGCCAATCTGAATTTGCTGTTCTGGTTATCGCTGTTTCCGTTTGTGACGGGCTGGATGGGTGAAAACCATTTTGCCCCTGTACCCACTGCACTTTATGGCATTGCCCTATTGATGGCAGCAATCAGTTATTGGTTATTGGAACAGGTGATTATTGCCAATGAAAGCAAGGATTCACTATTGGCACGCGCTATCGGCAAAGACTTGAAAGGTAAATCTTCCATTGTGATTTATGCCATCGCCATTCCATTGGCTTTCGTTAATCAATGGTTGGCCCAGGCTTGTTATGTGTTGGTGATGCTGGTTTGGCTAGTGCCCGACAAGCGTATTGAACGGGTGCTGGAAGCTTAAAACACCTGTGCTTTTTACACCCGCGTTTGCAATATCCTGAAAAAACCCGTAGCCGGATCTTTTTCCAGTCTATCGCCAACAGGTGTGCCTGCCACTACCGGCGAGGTAAAATCACAGCGCGAGGGTTGTATCTGGTTCCAGTCGAGCACAATCTGGCGGTGGGTAAATTGCCATAAACCATAAGTGCAAAAATACTTATCGAGATAACGGCCGCCGATAATAATTTCCTGGTCATCGTGCGTCAGGTGATAAGCGATGGTACACACTTCGCCTTCGGCATAATCTCCGTCCACAGTAATGAGGTGATTAGTGACCATGTGTGAGGTCACTTTCATGGTTTCCAGCATATTCGGTAACCACGCCAGGAATTCTTTGGCAGTGCCATTAAACATGCCACCATGATCATCGGTTGCTTCATCGTGATAGAGCGTTGCCAGTGATACATAATCTTTCCTGTCGATGGCGCGGCAATATTTCAGCACCAGTTCTTTAATGGCCTGTTTGGCGATGAGGTCTTCCAGCATAAAAGCTCCTGTTTTATTTTTATTGTGGCGGGTTATGATCAATACACTTTTTATACTGTAATACAAAATGCCGCATTTTAAATGGATCAATGACGATTTGGTGCTTTATTGCCACCTGCAACCCCAAGCCAGCAAGGATGAGTTTGTTGGCCTGCATGGCGACCGCCTGAAGATCCGTATCACTACTGCACCCACCGATGGCAAAGCCAACAAGCATTTGCTGGCCTTTCTGGCCGATGCGTTTCAGGTTCCTGTTCGGCTGGTAACTCTTGAAGCTGGCGATACGGCACGGCAGAAAACTGTGCGCATCAGCCAACCGCATCACTTGCCGGAAGCGGCGATGATTTTGCAAAAGACTTGAATCCGGGGAATAGGCAAAACACTTGTTATTGTCAAATGCGCATATCATGCGCATAATACATGCACAATATAACCTGACTGAGGTGCATTATGAACATTACACTCGGTGCCGAATTTGAACGCCGGATTGCTGAAAAAGTGGAAAGCGGCCTTTATACATCGGCCAGTGAGGTGATTCGAGATGGACTACGACTGTTGTTTGAAAAAAACCAGGCGCAGGAAAAACAACTCGCCGTACTTAAGGAAGAACTGGCAAAAGGCTTCCAACAACTGGAAGCAGGCAACACCGGCACGGATTCTGTCGCCGAGATTTTTCAAAGGAGCTTGAAAATACACCGTGAGCAAAACCCTTAACTATAGAATTTCGGCACTTGCCGAGGACGATCTGATCGCTATTTTTCTGCAAAGTATTGATGTCTGGGGCATGGATCAAGCCTTGCAATACTCTCGAATGATTGAGGATGCTTTCATGCATCTGGCTAATTATCCCGGATCAGGAAAAAACAGGGAGTATTTATACCCTGGGGCTTGCAGCTTCCCTGTGGGCAGCCATGTGATCTTCTATCGCCAACAAGATAGCCATATTGAAATTGCCAGGGTTCTACATCAACGCATGGATTATCAACAACACCTCAATCCCTAGATATCGGTGTGTCAGCCGCTAATGCGCAGCAGAGACATTGGCCTAAATTCACACTGTAAACAAACCGTTCTATGGCATAATGCCAAAAAATGTTGCCTGGACTACTGCAAATACCATGAACAATTTTCTTGATGACATACAATGGAACGACGCTGGTTTAGTAGCCGCCATTGCCCAGGATGCGACTACCGGCGAAATACTAATGATGGCGTGGATGAACCGCGAAGCGCTGCAACTGACGATTACCGAACAACACGCGGTGTATTGGTCACGTTCGCGTGGCAAACTGTGGCGCAAGGGTGAAAGTTCGGGCCATGAGCAAATCCTGAAATCGATTGCGCTGGATTGTGACGGTGATGCGATTGTGATGAAAGTGGAACAAAAAGGCGGCATAGCCTGTCATACCGGACGCAAAAGCTGTTTTTTCCGTGAATATAAAGATGGCCAGTGGGTAACCACTGCGCCAGTATTGAAAGACCCTAACGCCATTTATCCTGAGTGATTTACCCAGAGTGAGCTACCATGAGTGATATATTAAATGCCCTGGCGCAAGTGCTCGAACAGCGCAAACAAGCCGATGCGGATACTTCCTATGTGGCCAGCCTGTACAAAAAAGGCCTGAACAAGATTCTCGAAAAACTGGGTGAGGAATGTACTGAAACCATTATTGCCGCCAAGGATGCCGCCATCTCCGGTGACAATACCGAGCTGATTTATGAAACTGCCGATTTGTGGTTTCACAGCATGGTGATGCTCAGTGCCTTGGGTGAATCTCCTGATTCCGTTTTAAAAGAATTGCAAAAACGTTTTAACTTGTCGGGCCTGGTCGAAAAAGCCCAACGTCAAACCGAATAACGAGGTAGATATCATGATTGGCTGGCAGGAACTTTTAATCATATTGGTCATTGTTGTATTGCTGTTTGGTACCAAAAAACTGAAAGGCATCGGCACTGATCTGGGTGGCGCACTGAAAGGTTTTCGTAAGGCGATGACCGAAGAAGACGCGACAAAAAGCGATACTCCGAACAATCTCGGCAACGATAAAACTGACTCTGGCAAAAAAGAGTAATCCATGTTTGAAGTGGGTTTTGGCGAAGTCGTTTTGCTGTTTATAGTCACGCTGCTGGTGTTAGGGCCTGAAAAAATGCCCGCTGTGATTCGCACCGCAGGCTTATGGCTGGGCCGATTCAAGCGCGGCTACCGTAACATTCGCGCCGATATTGAGCGTGAACTCGGTGCCGATGACATTCGTCGCCAACTGCACAATGAAGAAGTGATGCACAGCCTGAACAGCTCCAAAGAAGAGATGACCCGCATTCGCCAGGATTTGAATACGCCGATTAACCTGAACCCTAACACCTCCGAAACTGCACCACATAATGACCAGCGCTGATACCGATAAGGAACAACCGCTCATTATCCATTTGCTGGAATTACGCAAACGCTTGTTGCGCGCCACACTACTCATCAGTTTGCTGTTTTTGGGTTTGCTGTATTTTACCAACGACATCTACACCTTCGTAGCCTCGCCCTTGTTAGATGCACTACCCGAAGGCAGCAAAATGATTGCTACCGATATCACTTCGCCCTTTACCACTCCATTGAAACTGGTGTTTTCGGTCGCGTTCTTCCTGGCCATTCCCTATCTGTTATTTGAAATCTGGGGGTTTATGGCGCCAGGCTTGTTTGCCCATGAAAAGCGTATTGCCTTGCCATTACTGGTGTCGAGCATCGTGCTGTTTTATGCCGGCATTGCCTTTGCCTACTATGTCGTCTTTCCAATCATGTTCATGTTTTTCACCGCTACAGCGCCAGAAGGTGTTAGCTACACGCCGGATATTGCCCGCTTTCTCGATACCATACTGGCTATGTTTGTCGCCTTCGGTTTTACCTTCGAGATTCCCATCGCCACTTTTTTACTGATCTATTCGGGTGTGGTATCGGCAAAATCCATGAAAGAAAAACGCCCTTATGTGATTGTTGCCTGTTTCACCATCGCCATGTTTTTAACGCCGCCAGACCCGCTTTCGCAATGCCTGATGGCCATACCGATGTGGCTGCTGTTTGAAATAGGCGTCATTCTGGGTAGTCGGGTAAAAAAAGCCGACCCAATGGAAGATCTTCAATAGTGCCGATGCACTACCAATTCTTTCTACCTGAGACTACAATCCATAGACGAGTGAAAAATAGCTGGCCCATTTTCAACAAGGTTCATAATTAGTATGTCTGTAACCCAACTCGATTTCTTGCGCGAAAAACTGAAAGACCTGCGTATCCAGCATCGCGAGCTGGATATGAACATTGCCCAGTTATCACTTGTACCTTCCATAGACACACTCGAACTCCGCCGCCTGAAAAAACACAAACTCGCCCTGAAAGAAACTATTGTTAAACTTGAAAGCCAGCTTATCCCCGATCTGAAAGCGTAAAGCAGGGTAACGACGGATGATAGACCTTTATCAATTTACTCCCGCATTTGGCATACCGAACATCAGCCCGTTCTGCATGAAGCTGGAAGCCTTTTTACGCATCAGCAACATCCCTTTCCAGATCATTTACGAAGACGATCCGCGCAAAAGCCCAAAAGGTAAACTGCCTTATATTCGTGATAACGGTATTGTGATTGGCGATAGCGAGCTGATCATCGACTACCTGGAAAGCAAACTGGAATTTCATGTCGATGGCCATCTCGACAGCCAGAAAACTGCAACCCATCACGCTTTTGTGCGTATGTTAGACGAACATCTGTACTGGGTACTGATGTACAGCCGCTGGATTGAGGAACATAACTGGCAAACCATCCGCAAGGAATTGTTCTACGATATTCCACCGCCGATCAGTACGATCATGGCCAACAAGATTCGCCGTAATTTTCGCGACCAGTTGCATGCACAGGGCATGGGTCGCCATAGCCGTGAAGATATCTATAACAAAGGTTGCAAGGATCTGGAGCAGCTTTCGGTTTTACTGGGCGATCACCACTGGTTTGGCGGTGATTATGTTTCCAAACTGGATTTAACAGTGATTGGCTATCTTACCAATATCCTTGTTCCTGAATTACACAGCCCGCTGACTGATTGCGTAAAAAACTGTGGCAATCTTGAGGTGTATGCAGTCAGGGCCAAACGCATTTTATTTCCTGATGAAATCCCCAAGCCGAAGCGGCCACAGTTTTAACGGATATCGCCAGGCACCAATACCTGTCTAAAATTTCATCTTTCAAACTACCCATTATCTGCGATCTGGGCTAACCTTTATCGCTATAGATTTGACACTAATAATAAAATTCATCGCCCAAATCGGGCCCATATCTTGAAAGAGGGATTTTTCATGCAACAACATTTTATTATTCAAGAAACTCAGGCTAATGGCACCCTGCGCAGCTTTGCTGTAGAACACCTGTCCCCCATTAAAGCCCTGCCTCATGCGCACTATGCATTGATCGATACAAGCACCGGCAAAACCCCGGAAGGCTTAAAACTGCACCGTGAAGGCAATTCCCTGAAAGTACTGCTGGGTGATGTTAACGTATTACAAATCAACGATTTTTATAATGCGGATGTGCTTGCCCAGTTTTCAACTGATGGAAATTTTGCCATCAACGATAATGTTTTGATCAGCGCATCCAGCGATGATTCCAATACCCTTGCCGGCGCCTCGAGCGGCGATCCCTTTGCCAGACTAGATACATCATAGGCAATTCTTGGCCTGTCAATGTTTGGGCTTATCGGGGGCGGGGTTGTAGCTGAATCCAGCAAAAATGGGCCGGATCTATCCACTCTGGAAAAAGTCGTTTTAGCTGGCGGATTCCGCCCTGCAACGCCAGATGTTTTGCTGGCTTCTGATACCGGTGTTTCAGCAACAGATTTTATCAGTAACAACAATACTGTTTATGTCACCGGCATTGCAGATACTGCCACCTGGGAATACAGCACGGATGGTGGTGTTACCTGGAATGATGGCACAGGCAGCAGTTTTGACCTGACAGATAACACCAGTTATACCGCTGAAGCCATACAGGTTCGCCAAACCAGTGAGGGCGGTGTAGTAAGCAATACCGCGATCATCAACTCGGCTGTGACTATTGATACTGTAGCGCCCACCATCACGTTCACGCATGCTACTTATGATGAAGTCCATAACCTGATCCTTTTAACAGGGACTAACGTCAACAGCTTGCTCGAAAGCACTGAAACCAACACCACCAATATCACCGCCAAAATGGACTGGACTAAATTGCAATGGGATACCAACGATGATAATACCGGCAATTTTATATTTACCGAGGGCGACATCGACAATATGGTCGCTTTAAATGATACAACAGTCATCATTGAGCTGACCTCAACCAAAGCCGAGGCTATTGAAGGTGACCCCGATTATGGCCCGGCCGTTCCTGATGTTTTACATATCGAAGCCGGTTTTAGCAAAGACACGGCAGGTAATGTATCAACAACCGACGGTTTTAATTCTGAGCCTTTTACATCGACGGTGATTTTTGATTTGGTGAACGGCCAATCATCCAGTCACTCCAATCGCACCTTTGATCCCAATATTACCTATACGATTTACATAATGGTGAATTCTGATACAGGACCAGGCACTGGTATGCACCAACCCACCCAATGGACTGAAGGTGGTGCACTTGGCGCCGATGACACCATTGTGCTAACGGGTAATGGATCACCCATTATTGGTAATTTTAGTGGTATGGTATCTGGTGCCCAAATAAGGTCGTCTACTACTGATCATGATATGGTAGTGACTTGGACTACTGGCGATGTTGGCTACTGGGCTTTAAGATTTTACCTCCACGATGGTCTTATTGTGCGCTTTCCGCTGACTTCTAACTTCAGCCAGAATATTTATCTTTGGAACAGTTCTAATTCCCATGCCAGTAACCCACAAATCGGTTACATGACCAATTTGCCGGCCGGCGCTTTAACTTCTCAAGGGCTGGCTTGAAACCTGGCCCTTTAAACAGCGCAACACTCTGCACATCCCACCCGTGAATTGGGCTTAGGGTTTATTGCGTTGACTGGTTTCATTACTAGAAAATTCCCCTGCATTTTCTGGGCATAAAATAAAATCTGCGCTAACCTTAACGTTTAACACACCCTACTATCAATTGACCTGCCTTAAGTAATGCAGCAATCAACAAGGATTTTATATGCAACCAAACCTGATTGTTCTGGAAACTCTGGCCAACGGCACCCAACGCAGCTTCCCTTTGTCACAACTGCCTCCGTTAACTGCCCAGCACCATGCCCGCTATACCTTGATTGACACAGCAACAGGCAAAACACCGGAAGGATTGGCGCTGCACCGTGAAGGTAATAACCTGAAAGTGCTGGTGGATAACGAAACCGTTTTGCAAATCCACGATTTTTATAACGAAGATGTGCTTGCCCAATTTTTCAGTGAAGGCGCTCTTAACGCCAATGAAAATGTATTGATCAGCGCTGGCAGTGATACCCCTGCTGAACTGGCAGGCGCTGCCAGTGGTGATGGTTTTGAAAACATAACGGTGTCTCAGGGCATTTTCAGTTTAGCGATGTTTGGCCTCGTCGCAGGCGGAGTGGCTGCCGAAGAACACCGCCAAAATAACGATGAAAAACCCAGTGTATTAATTTTTGCTGCACCTACCACCGCCCTAGCTAGCGACAGTGGCACATCAGACATTGATTTCATTACTAACGATGGCACTATTTATGTGACTGATATTGCAGAAGGCGCCACATGGGAATACAGCACTGATGGAGGAACCACATGGGAAACCGGAGTTGGTTCCAGTTTTGAACTCGATGTTAACACTACCTATGCGGCAGGTGATATACAGATACAGCAAATCAATTCTTCGGGTAAAACGAGCAGCACCGCAAGCAATGCTACCCAGGTTGTGATTGATACCCTGGCACCCGATATTATTTATACCAGTGCCGGCTATAACACTGCCAATAATACCCTGAGCATCTCGGGGCTTAACCTGAATGACTTGCTCACTGACGGCGAAACTGCCACTACAAACATTGTTGGTAATCTTGACTGGAGTAAACTGCAATGGGATTTTGGCAGCGATAACACGGGCAATGCCACGTTTACCGAAACAGACATCTCCAGCGTAAAAGTCACCAGTGATACCTCGTTAGCGATTGTATTAAACTCCACCAAGGCCTCCACCATTGAAGGCACTTCCGGATTCGACCCCTTGAACGTTGACGACCAGATAGAAATCAGTAATGGGTTCAGTGGCGACACAGCAGGCAACGTGGCTACCAATGATGCCTTTGATAGTTTTCCGAATGACGAAAGTATTGTGGTATTTGACCTGATTGGCGGTCATTCATCCGGTCACTCGGCACGCATATTCAATCCTGATACTGCTTATACTATTTATATTATCGTCGACTCTACCGCAGCAAACGTCACCCTATCCCAAACAGAATTATGGAGTGGTGTAAATGATTTGGGCAATGATGACACTATCAACCTGGTAGGTAGTGGCTCAGCTATCATAGGCCCTAAAGGCGGTGATCCACGTACCACTATCGCACCTCCCCATGAAACATTTGGTTATGTGTGGCAATCCTCGATCTCATTCAGTGCCGAGGGCATATTAAATCATACCGGTATATTTACCCGTATTGCCTCGGGCACTGTTAGTGACAGCACGCGCATTTTTGTTTCCAGCTCGGCCAACCAGTCATTCCAGCTTTTGGGTGCCGGTGGAGCTTATTCAATCAATGCGGCTATTATGACTTCACAGGGCCTGGCATAACATGACAGCCCGGGGCACATCTGCCTCGGCAACCCCGATAAATTTATCCAGAATAATCTTTGAATAGGGATATTCATGGATTTTTTTCGATCTCGATTTTGATTTATTTCCTCCTGGATAGTGACCAAACTTTTTACCAATAGCTGCATAATCACTTCGTTATTTTAAGGTACCTCTGAATACTGTCATTTCGAACGAAGTCATAAATCTAATTGTTTGAAATTCAATAGATTCTTCACGGAGTTTACCCTGAGCTCATGAAAGGTTAAGAATGACAAAAGGAGTAATTCAGCAACTCCTTAAAATTCCAACGGGTTATTGGTTGCTCTTTATTCTATCTACTATACTGAAAATGCTTCATTTGATGGCTGTCTTGTTGCAGGCCAGATAAATCGTGTTTCATCAGGGATAGGCAGGGATATTTATATGTGTAAAACTCCGACAAGAATCATCATTCTGGCCTGCAGCCTGTTACCTTTGGGGGTTGAGGCTTTAAACCCAGTAGCACTAAACACCTCTGATCCGGACAATGACCGGCAACGCCCAGCCCTCACTATTACCAAAACCGTTGATCTTGATGGCGACATGCATCCTGACCGCAAGCAAATACTGGCTTTCGATGCCAAAGGTAATGTCCTCCTTCATAAACTCGATGATGATGACGATGATGCGTTCGATATAGTCACTCGCCGGACTTTTTCTTCTGAGGGTATGAAGCTGACTGAATCGGAGGATAATGATGATGATGGTTTCACCGATCAATTCGACACCTACCATTATGACAAAAACCTTGTTCTTTCAAGTGTTGATACTGATGCCGACAATGATGGCAAGCCTGATTCCATTCTCACTTTCTCTTACCATGAAAATGGTAAAACGTCCGCAGTCCTCTCCGACAATGATGGAGATTCAGTACCTGACGATATCACTACTTATGATCCGGACGGCAAGACCTTGACCAAAAATCTGGCTGCCAAACCCATTTTCCCGGCATGGGCAGAAACTTACCTGTATGACGATCACGGCAATTTATTGACAACACAAATTGACATCAACCCTGATGGTCATATTGATCGCATGATCGCCTTCACTTACAACGCCAGTAATAAGCGCCTTACAACCGGCAATGACATCGATGGTGATGGCAAGCCTGACAATATCAATACATCGACATATGATGTTAATGGTCATCGCTTGAGTCTGGAGGTAGATACCAATGCTGATGGCATTCCTGAAAGCCGTGATGTATGGACCTATAACCGCCTGGGTGCAAAAACCAGTGAAGCCAACGATACCAATGCCGATGGCATGCCGGAAAAAATTGAATACTGGGTCTATGACGTTACGGGCAAACTGATTCGCTTTATTGCAGACTGGGATGGCGACGGTGTTCCCACCTATCATGATGAACTAACCTACGACAAAAATAATCGTTTGCTGGCGGTAACCAATTATTCCGGTGCAGATGGCACTATTCACTATACCGGCATCTATGTTTATGACGAGCATGGACAAATGGTTAGAATCGCCGGCGACAAGGGCGGTGATGGCACACTCGATCATGTTGAAAATTTCAGCTATGAAGGCGATTTATCCATATTACCACTAACCGGATTTAACGCCTTGACTGAGGAATACTGACCCCTAGCGGATTTCTATGCGCGGCTCATTCAGGGCATAGAGCTGTTCACGCAATTGCAGTATATGTTCGCCCCAGTAACGTTCCGTGTTAAACCATGGGAAATGCAGAGGAAAGGCCGGGTCATCCCAGCGCCGTGCCAGCCATGCACAATAGTGCATCATGCGCAGTGTTCTTAATGGTTCGATCAAGGCAATCTCAGCCAGATTAAAATCGTTAAACATCTCATAACCTTCAATCACTTCACTGAGCTGTACTGTCTGGTTTTGCCGGTCGCCGGATAACAACATCCATAAATCCTGTATCGCGGGTGCCATACGTGCATCGTCAAAATCGACATAATGCGGGGCATCATCACGCCACAGGATATTGCCCATGTGGCAATCGCCGTGACAGCGGATATATTCGAGGCGGTCAACCTGCTTGAAGGTTTGTTCAATTTTTACCAGCAGGTCGCGGGTAAGTGTTTCGTAGGAAATTTTCAGGCTATCGGGCACGCTGTTTTCGAGCAGGTATTGTGCGCTCTCTATACCGTAGGTTTGCACCGTCAAAGCCGGTCGAAATTTAAAGGGTGTGGCCTTGCCAACCGCATGCATGCGACCCAGGCTTTGCCCCAGCGTATAAAGATTATCAAGGTTGTCTAACTCTGGCGCCCTGCCGCCCTGGCGCAGGAATATCGCAAATGGCATGCCATGCCAGTCAGATAAACTTTGGCCATTGTCATCCTTGATCGGCGTTACTACCGGTAATTCATATTCATACAACTCATAAGTAAAAGCATGCTCTTCCAGAATCTGATCGAGTGTCCAGCGATTAGGGCGATAGAATTTAACAATCAATGGCTCGGCATCTTCAATGCCCACCTGGTACACACGATTTTCATAGCTGTTAAGGGCCAAAATACGACCATTACTCAAATAGCCACGCGACTCCACCGCCTGAATAACAAAATCAGGGGTTAACACCGAAAAGGCATGCGTGGCGGGCGTAATTGTCATGAATGGATAAACCGTCATTTTTAATCATGGATTTGTCGATATAATACATGAAATGACAATCACGGTTGGAAAAGAATGGCTGATCCGCGCAACCCTTTTAATTACCCCATTAATCCGGCTTTTGGTACGGGCATTTATCGCCGCCGTATTCGCCTGACCTCACATCAAGGCTATGTATTGGGCGAACTGGAAGATTGTAACCATGGCTTTACCGTGCGTGTTTACCACGATTTTGTCACAGTGACCGGCATTGAGGCACAACATCATCGCATTCCATTTAGCACTTGTGGTGGCGCCAAGGATCCTCTGATGAAACTGATCGGTCTGCCGGTGGGTTTATCCTCGCAGGATCTCAGTGCCAAAGTAGAAGCCCGTGCCAACTGCACACACTGGCTTGATGTGAGCCTGCTGGCGATTCAACACATCACCCGTTGTGAAGCTGTTAGGGAATATAACCTTGAAGTTCCTGATGAGGCAGGCAAACCCACTCAGGCAAAAGTATCTTGTAATGGCAATCTGGTTCATAGCTGGTTATTACAAGACTGGATCATTCAACAGCCTTCAGCCTTGAATGGCAACACCCTCTTCAAGGGATTTTCAGCGTGGGCCAATTCCGCATTTACCGATGACGATGAAAAAGAAGCGGCCTTTATTTTACAAAAAGGCTATTTTGTTTCGCGCGCCCGGCGATTTGATATGGACAAACTTGTGGGCGAATCGGCCAGTGTGCATACCATGATGGCGGGGGCCTGTTATTCGTACAGCGCACCCAATTCCAGCATTGCTGTTCGAACCGAAAACACTACCCGTGATTTTACCGACACACCGGAAGAGTTATTGTTATTCAAGTGAAAAACATTCCATCGCCGATTATCCATAGGCATCAGACCTGGAACGCCCATCAACACTCTAAAGGAGAATTCCTAGCCACTGATAAAAATCGATACGCCCAAAAGTATCGGTGTTAGTATCGCAGCCGCAACATTGGCAGCCATAAAGGGTGGATGCTCGCCAACATGCTGTCCATATCTCCGCACGCCATACGCAGCAAATACTGATAATGCCAATGGCATTAATGCCATTAAACTTAAAATGGGCAACAACCCTGCCACAACATAAATGACAATGAGACTGTAAGCTGTTGCCGCAAACCCCACATAAACCCGTATACTTTTTTCTATGCCATAGGCGATAGGATAATGATATCTGCCGGCCTCCCTGTCGGCGTCTATATCAGGAAACTGGTTAAGCAGTAGCAAATTATTGACCAGGAAAAACGGCACAAGTGATACAGCAAAAGCCAATAAGGAAGATGAACCCACTAAGGCGATATGACTACCCACCACCATAAATAGGCCAAATCCCAACCCGGGCGCTATCAAACACATCACCGGCAAGCGGTTAATCCATTGTGTATAGGTGATAATCAAGGCCAGACCCATCAAGCCAATCAATAAAATGCCAATCCCGCTTTCATAGATAAAATACACACCGATGGTCACCATGATGACCAGCATCACCAAACCCAGGCCCAATACCGGCAAGGCCATTTCAGGATGTTCCGGCAATGCTCCACTACCGCCATTAAAAGGTGTTTTTACGGTTTTTAAATCGAGGCCACTTTTAAAATCGTAGTATTCATTCAAGGCATTGATACTGATATGCGCCGCCAATGCACCCAGCATAAGCACGACTAACGATGTGATATTTAATGCCTCCATGGATGCAAGCGCGGTACTTGCCCCCAAAAAAACACAGGCCGGGGTCAAGATCAAAAATGAAGGTCGTGCAGCGCGCAGAAGTACTTTTGCAATCATGGTTTATACCGTTTCAAGCTGATGCTTCTCTATTATTATTTTTACAACATCAGGCTTTTGCAGCCAATGCCAGCGCTTGCCGAAGGTATCCCTGAGCCTGCGTAAAATCGTGCTGTATCTCGGCAATATCGGCCAACACTTCGCAAGCCTTTACAGATGGCTTTATCTGCATGCTTCTGTAGAGATAATCTCTTGCCTTGGCAAGGTAGCCATTGTTTTTCGACAACAACCCTAATGCCACCAGCAAGTCCGCATTATTGCCGTGAGATGGCAGAAAACTTTCTGCAAAATCTAACGATTTTAAGTTATCTGCAGAAAGTATTGCCGCATAAGCGCCAATCAATACATCACTCCATTGGCGTTTGAGGTGCATTTCCAGCAACTTTTGCGCTTCCCTGGTTTCATTCATTCTTGCCAGCGCCACACAATAAGCCTGCATGACTTCATCCCTGTCATGTACCTTTGCCACACTTTTCCATACTGCCTTTAAATCCTGCCGCTGCGTCATACTGGTTAGTGCTGGCATAATACCAATGGCGATATCTGCCAATACATCACAATATTCAGGCTGGGATAATACCCGATGTTTTTTTATAAGGGGCAATAATGCCTGCAATGAATGCCATTGTTTTTGTTCGCGATAAATCCGGATCGCGCGCAAAAGCACCGCAGGTTTATCGGTATTGCTGTCTAACAAATTCCTGACTGCTTTTGCCTGGCTTGTTGTATCACCCTTGGCAATAAGAATATCGAGCTCCAGCAATGCCTGGCTACTGGCATCAAAATCACTGGCATGCCTGGCGAAATCTGCATTTTTTTGTGCTGACTCAATATCTTTTGCTGCAAGATTCGCCCGTGCCGCCATTAAATAATCAAGAAAGGGGGTTTCACTATTTTTTGCCGCCTTGCCCATTTTCTTGCCCGATAACCGCCACTGCTGGTTAAGAAATGCCAGATTACCTTGATAGCGTAATTTTTTTGCGCGACTCATCCAGAAAAATTTGGGCAGGTAACCAATTTTCACCAGATAATATAACAACAGGGAAATACTTTTGGTGATGACAAATAGGCCCACCACCACACCAATAAGTAAAAAAAGAAAAAACCAGAAACTGGTTTCTACGGAATACTGATTATAATAAATATACACATAACCCGGGCCTTTCTGCTTCATGGAATCTGCGAGATACCAGGTGCCGGCCATGGTGGCCAACAACAACAGAAAGACTCGAATCATGCTTACCTCTAAACGCTATATCGGTTAATAGGCTTGCTCTTGCATCATTTTATCACTGATATAACGCTTCAACTCCTGCTGGGAATCAGCAACACTGGGAAGATCTTGTTTAACCTGTACCTGACTCAATTCTTCCAGTTTTTTAACGGCCATCTGCACCTTGAAATTATCACTCACAAAATAATCCAGAATCCATTTTCTGACTTTTGCCAGACTGGCATCGTACACTGCCTGATCGCCCCTCAGCAAAGCTGTTTCAGCCTGATCAAATGCCAAACGTACGCTGTCGCGAAAATTCAAGCGCTGCTCTGGAGAAAGCAATGCTTTCAATTCTGCTGTATCGTGTTTGCGAATCGTCAGGTAACCTGCAAAAGTTTCGTTGATTTCTGACAACATGGTAGATGGTTTTTCAGCCGCTTTACTGCCTGCCAACACGGCCTCAGGTTCAGTCAACTTGGTGGGTGCGATGGGTAATTTTTCGATAGTTTCGCCCAATGTTACCAGATTGGCATAGGTTCCTGGCACATCGATATCACGATAACTTTCCATGCTGGCTATGTCGCGAGAAATAGCCACTCTCACTTCCATCAAACCCTGGTCTTCGCCCGGCAGTTTTTTGATCAATGCTTCTGCCTGTTTAAGGATGCCCACGGCGCCTTTCACATCTTCTTTCATGCCGATGCGCAAATCTGCCATGTTCAACATATATTCCACTTCTGACAATAGCCAATCCTGCCCGGAATCTTCCACTTTTTTGACGCGCGTATCGACAGCCGTTACAGTTTCCTCGAGTGTACGCAAGTGACCTTCCAATACAGCATCCTGACTTTGGGAATCAGCGGCAATCTTCGCCAGGCTCGACTGGAAGGCTTTCACCGCATCGGCCTTTATACCCAACTCCCCTTCTACTTTGGCAATATAACTATGTAACAATTCTGTTTCTGCCTGATATTTTTTCCAGAAATAATATCCGCCTGCTAACAACACGCCTATGGCCACCAGCAATACCACTGATAACACCAGGGCAAAACCTGTTTGCTGTGGCTTGCAAATAATGGCGTTGGGTTTATGGGATATTAATGAAACAACTTCCTGATTTTGATCTCTCACGGCACATACCCTCTTTTTTTATTGTTAATCACATGCACTCAACATGGCTGGCACACTGGCATTATCGGCAACCAACACCGCATGAAAACCACTGGCTACTGCCAAATCTGCAACGCGTTTGCCCGGCACTACAATAGGCAGCTTTTGTATATCCTCCTTTATACCATCATTCACGGCTTGTTCAAGCAACAACTGTAGAGTTTCACCACTGGTTACCGTCAGCAAATCGATCCCTTCCTGCAAAAATTTTGTCAATTCGCCACCGGTATAGTGAACTGCCTTGCGCTCATACACTTCACAATAATCGACTACTGCTCCTCGCTCCTCGAGAGTTTGCCTGAGGAAATCACGCCCACCCTTGCCCCGGAAAATCAGCACCTTTTGCTGGCTGATATTTTGCAATGATGGCATTGCCAGTAAACCTTCACTGTTCATTGCACTGGCCGGTTCCATACATTCCACATGTTGGCCAAGCATTCGGGCTGTGGCTTCGCCAATCGCATACCATTGCTGCTGAACGGGTAATTGCGGCCAGTAACGGTCTATCCAGTGCCAACCTGCGGTTACCGCATTGGTACTGATAAAAATCAGGTGCTGGTATTGATCAATATTGAGTACCCTGTTTTTTATAAGCTCACACGCTTGCGAGTGCTCACTTTCTGCATAGGTTTCAATTGTCAGCAAGGGTAAAACGAGCGGGATATCTCCCTTCTCTAGCAGGGCTTTAACCAACAGCGCATTTTGCGCTTGCGGCCGGGTAACCAGTACGCGTTTGTTCATTCGTGATGCAAGCTGGCAAGGATGGTATCGGCACCTTGTGCCAATAATTCATCGGCAATTTGATGGCCCAATATTTCTGCCTTGCTGGCCGGATGGCTCCCACTGGCAGTTAACATTTGCAGACCATCAACAGAGCCTACCAGGCCACGCATTAACAACTGGCCGTCACGCAATTCGGCAAACCCCGCAATGGGTACTTGGCAACCGCCATTTAAACGCGTATTCATTGCGCGTTCGGCCAATACACATTGTGCAGATGGTTCATGGTGCAGAAATGCCACAAGGCGTGCAGTTTCTGTATCGCCCGCTCGCAATTCAATACCCAATGCCCCCTGGCCACAGGCGGGCAGGCAAATATCGGTACTGATGAAATCGCGGATGCGCTCCTGAAAGCCGAGGCGAATCAAGCCCGATGCAGCCAGGATAATGGCATCAAAATCACCGGCATCCAGTTTTGCCAGGCGCGTATTCACATTGCCACGCAGGCTTTTAATGGTCAGATCAGGGCGATAACGCTGCAACTGGCATTGGCGGCGCAAGCTGGAAGTGCCGATCACGGCTCCTTGCGGCAGCTCATCAATACTGGCAAAACGTTGTGACACAAACGCATCACGCGGATCTTCTCGTTTATAGATCGGACCGAGACACAATCCCTCAGGGAAATGCATAGGTACGTCTTTCATCGAATGCACAGCAATATCGGCATCTCCATTCAGCAGGGCGTGTTCGAGTTCTTTGACAAACAAACCCTTGCCGCCAATTTTTGATAACGGGCTATCCAGAATCACATCACCTTTGGTGGTCATTGCCAACAGGCTAACCTGCAAGCCGGGATGCTGGCGCTCAAGCTCACCTTTAATAAATTCGGCCTGCCATAGGGCAAGGGGGCTTTTTCGGGTAGCGATAGTGAGTTTATTCATAAGATTTTCAAAAACCAAAATACATCAATAAGGGAAATGGTCGGTGATTTAACCTGATGCAAACTACCTTCATTCCCAAAATCCATGGAGCCGACGAGATTGAAACAGACAATGCCCGATCAGATATTGTTGCGATTATAACTTTTTTAACCACTGACGCACTTCTGTTAATAAACGACGGCTGACCACCGGCCGTGCATCTGTGCCTGCCATCTTGAGCACATATTGCCCCTGTTTGTTACGATCAAGACCCAAAACAAACTCGACCGAAACCAGTGCATTGCGGTGAACGCGTTTAAAACGGTCGCCGAATTCATCCTCGAGCATTTTCAGGCTTTCATCGAGAATAGATTCACCCTTGGTATGAAATGCCGTGACATATTTATGATCGGCTTGCAAAACGCGCACATTTTCCAGAGGAATCAATTCTATTTTACCCCGTGAACTGGAACTTAAATGTTCGCGATGCCCCACCGGCTTTTGCACGGCTACACGCGCAGCCTGATCGAGGGCTTTCTCCAGCTTTTCCTTATTGATCGGCTTTAATAAATAACCCGTTGCCTGCAAATCAAAGGCGGCAAGGGCATATTCATCATAGGCGGTCGTAAAAATCACCCGGCAACCATAACGGCCGGCATCATTGGCAATCACTTGCGCTGCCTCAAGCCCATCAACCCCGGGCATACGAATATCCATAAACACGATATCGGGTTTTAATTCCTGCACACGCTGCAACGCCTGCGCGCCATTTTCGGCTTCACCGACAACGGTATAGCCCTCAATACCTTGCAACATTTTTTCCAGACGTTGTCGTGCCAGAATTTCATCATCCACTAATAATACTTTCATTTTTTTCCCTGCTTTTTTGTACTTTTATGTTGATATCGCAAAGTCACCAGAAATTTTTCATCCAGATCTTCGAGCTGTAAATCTGCCGAGTCACCATACAATTGCTGGATACGGTGACGAATATTATTGATAGCCATCTTGTTGCCGCGGTTTTCACGTTGCATCTGATACTCCTTGGCCTGACTGTTTTCTACACGAATAGTCACCTGGCCATCCACTGTCGATTCACCGGAAACATGCAAATAACCGCCTTGCGGATTCGGCTGAACACCATGATAAATCGCATTCTCGACAATCGGCTGCAAACCCAGATGCGGAATCTGCAAAGTAGTATCCAGGCCAGAAAAATCGCAACTCCAGGTCAAGCGCTTGCCGAGACGCAACTGCTCGATTTCAAGATAACGCTCGCACAACCACCACTCATCAGCAATCGATGTTTCCACCACATCATCGCGCAAACTGGCACGCAGAAGCTCTGCCAGATCCTCTACCATTTTTTCGGCTTTATCGGGAGCAATGGTAATCAGGCTGGCAATACTGTTCATGGTATTAAACAAAAAATGCGGCTTGATACGTGCCTGTAACGCCGATAAATTAGCGACCAGTGCAGATTTTTCCCGATTGATCATTTTCTGGTGGACATACAAATACCGCAAAGCCACACCAATAACAATGGCACTCAACAACACATTGCGAAAGATAATTCCCCAACTGAAACGGCCATAATTCAACGGCGCAGAATACCATTGCACCGCGACGGCCAGACAAAAGCCAATTGCCAGCAATAAGGAAAAAGCCATCGCGACGGCCAGATGTTTGGGTAGACCGCTTAAATAAACGCGCATTTTGCACAATACCACCGCACTGAACATCGCTTGCCATTGCACATACAATGTCAACATACCAAAAAACACCCAATCGATATCAAAACCAAACTGGAAAACGGTAAACATGATCACCAGCAGTTGCGAGGCAATAAAAAGCAATAATAACGCCTGGTATTCACATAAATTAGGCAGTAAAAAACTGTCGTTAACCGGAATCTGTGGCGGTTTTTTTATCATCTCGTGTTTATCATCTCGTGGCATTGCTTTTGTGAATAAAGGATAATCAATAGCTTAAGCTGTAGCCTGATAGCAACTATAGCCTACTCTAAAGAAAAACCGACAAGCAATGCTGAACCTGAGTCACGATTCCGGCATTTTTTCAAACGGCTGATATCCAGCCCAGAATATGAGAGTGATGTCATGACCAAAAAAACTGAATCTTCCATGTGGGGCGGCCGTTTTTCCGAACCCACCGATGCTTTTGTCGAACGGTTCACGGCTTCCATCCAGTTTGATTATCGTCTGTTCGAGCACGACATCAATGGCTCACTCGCCCACGCCACCATGCTGCACAAAGCCGGCATTCTTGATGACAAGGAACTGGCCGATATACAAACCGGGCTTGAAGAAATTCGCCAGGATGCGCGTGCCGGCAACATTGACTGGTCAATCAAACTTGAAGATGTACACATGAACATCGAATCGCGCCTGACCGATAAAATCGGTATCGCCGGTAAAAAATTGCATACTGGTCGCTCTCGCAATGATCAGGTGGCGACGGATATCCGTTTATATGTTCGCGATGAAATCGACCATATCGCTCATGAACTGACACGCCTGCAAATTGGCATTATCGGCCTGGCTAAAGACAACGCCCACACCATCATGCCCGGCTTTACGCATTTGCAAACCGCTCAACCGGTCACCTTTGGCCATCATTTGCTGGCCTGGAATGAAATGCTGGAGCGCGACTTTTCACGCCTGCAAGATTGCAAACAACGCATGAACCAGTCGCCACTCGGCGCTGCAGCATTGGCAGGAACCACTTACCCGATAGACCGTCACCTGACTGCCGAGATACTGGGCTTTGACAAGCCAACAGAAAACTCGTTAGATTCCGTGAGCGACCGTGATTTTGCCATTGAATTCGCCAGTTTTGCCAGCATACTGTTAATGCATATGTCGCGCTTTTCAGAGGAGTTGATTTTATGGACTTCATCACAATTCAACTTTATCGAACTGCCTGATCGCTTCTGCACCGGCTCCTCCATCATGCCACAAAAGAAAAATCCCGATGTGCCCGAGTTGGTGCGCGGCAAAAGCGGGCGTGTTTTTGGCCATTTGATGGGTCTGTTAGTATTAATGAAAAGCCAACCCTTGGCCTACAACAAGGATAATCAGGAAGATAAGGAACCGCTGTTCGATACCATTGATACTGTAAAAGATTGCCTGAAAGCTTTTGCCGACATGGTGCCGGCGATCAAACCGAAAAAAGATAACATGTACGAATCCGCCAAACGCGGCTTTTCTACTGCTACTGACCTCGCGGATTACCTGGTGCGCAAAGGTATGGCATTTCGTGATGCCCATGAAGTGGTCGGGCAATCGGTGGCTTATGGCGTACGCCATAACAAGGCACTTTCTGATATGGAACTGGATGAACTCAAACAATTCTCGGAGACTATTGAAAAAGATGTATTTGATGTGTTAACGCTGGAAGGTTCCGTTGCTGCACGCAACCATATTGGTGGCACCGCACCCCAACAAGTGTTGGCTGCTGCAGAAAGGGCGAAACAGTTAGTGCATTTTCGCTAGGCAAAAAAAGGGCGCTTTATTCAGCGCCCTTTAATATCACAGAGATTTCTGGCTACTACTGTCCTGCACGCACCAGGCGCACATAACGCAGGGTATCTTTAGTGCCGACTCCTTCAAGCCCTACACTAAAATCTACATACCATGCACTTGTCGCTGTCACTTTATCTGGAGTTGATGACCAGTATCCTGCTGCAACCGCCTGGGTAGAGGGGAATTTTGTGATATTAATTCGAGGTGCCGCTGAACAGGATTTATCAACCAGCGAACCTAGTTCATTCTCATTAGGTAAACGCCAATCGGAATAACCTGAACCCAGACCCACGGGATCAGCATTCACCGTCGCCGCAGTTTCCAGCGCCGATTTCCAATTGTACGTTAATGCTGTTCCTGTACATGCCCCGGTACTGAAAGTTTGTCCCTGACTACAAACTCTCCACATCAAACCTGTCGCAACATCCGATATTGCACCATTACCAGTTCCTCCACCATCGACCAAATAAATATTATCCGGCTTTGTCAGAGTGATAAGTGTGCCTGCAGTACAAGCCGCATTGGCTGTACTTGTTAACAAGCTGGCACTTGTTAGCATCAGGGCGGTAAAGAGTTTCTGTTTCATACTAAGGTCTCGCGTTATTTATTATTGTTCTACTTTATTAAATCTATCGTACTAAAAACCACCCCGCACCAGACGAACATGCGTTGCCGTACTACTTTTTACAACCACAGATTGCACGCCTGTACTTACACTTACTGCCCAGGCATTGGCTGTAGCTGCTGCATCGGGTGTTGATGTCCAGTAATTTACCGCTGTAGCCATAGTATTGGGGAAAAAGACCGTATCGATAGCCGGCGCTGTATTTCCCAACGCGCGCAAGTTACTTAGTTCTGCTGCTGTCGGCAGACGCCAGTCGTTAGCGGTCTCTCCACAAATATTCGCAGCATTAACATCGGCAATGTATTTTTCGGTATCGCAACGCGCTGTATTAAAACACGCATCTGAACCTACAGCAGCTCCGGTATCACCCGCACCCGCAGCATTACCAGTATTAACACCGGTCGAGTTATACCAGGTATATTTATTATCCTTATCACGGAAATCAGGCACTGCGGCATCGGTTTTAATTTCCCACACCAGATTAGTGGTAATATCCTTCACGCATGTCCATTTTGTACCTGCCGCTTCTGAACCTGCATCAGCAGCAGTATAGGCACCTGTTTGATTTTCCAAAGGCAATCCCGCTACACCTATTTTCTGTAAAGAAAACCCGGCAACACCATCGGCATCGGTTGTAGACCCCGCATCACGACCGTTTAAGGCATCCTGATCTTGAGGAATCGGTATTCCGGCATTTAAGCCCGTTACTGTTTTAGTCGCACCCGCTGCTGCACAAGCAATTGCGTTATTGTGTGCTGCACTCAGGGTAGCAACATTGATGGACAGACCTGAACCGGAATTACCAAGATTGGTATTCGATGCACTCAGGTTATCGCTAACGGCATAACCTGTTCCTGCTTCAGTAATGGCTATACTGGATACTCGGTTTTGGGTTGCAATCGTGGTCACTGGAATTGTAAACGCTGTGGTTACCGTATTACCGATACTGGCAGCTGCTGCTGATAAACTATTGGCAGCTGCATAGCCTGAACCACCATAAACCAGTGTTACCGTAGCAACTGCACCGTTAGTGACCGTAATATTGGCTCTTGCCAAAGTACCTGTACCTGAAATATTGGTCAAAGGAACATTATTATAAGTTACCGTACCAGAAGCCGGAGTGTATCCAGAACCTGCAGTCTTGGTGCCTAACACCGTAATTACTCCTGTCGCTGCTGCGACTGTGACGGTAGCTTTTGCCCCTGATCCCGTACCGGAAATATTGGTCAATGGAACGTTCGTATAGGTGCCAACAACATATCCACTTCCAGGTAAGTTAGGTGCGCTAGTTAGCGTTCCCAACGTGGCGATGGCCGTATATGCATAATTCCCACACAAGGTAACTCCTGTGTCATTCAATGGCTCTGACTTGACGATATAAAAAGCGGGAACAGACAACACCAGGGAAACATTACCCGCGGCATCTGTCACTGTAATAGTACAAGAATAAGTAGTGCCGGCCGTGAGCGAATTG
>CAZTZY010000049.1:5905-22916 GCA_964617765.1 uncultured Spongiibacteraceae bacterium | reverse complement strand
TTGCCTTCAAGCTCTACGGTATCGCCTGTTTTAGGATTACGACCCTTACGCGAAGCCCGATAATGCAACGAAAAACTACCAAAACCACGTATTTCAATACGCTCTCCAGCAGCCAACGCGTGGGACATTTGTTCAATCATGGTTTTTACAGCAAGCTCAACGTCTTTAGCCGATAATTGAGGTTGCGTGGCGCAAATGCGCTCTATGAGTTCTGATTTAGTCATTTTGACAAAATCTCTTTCTCTGAAAAATGAAAACAGTGTTAAGTATAGACTAGGATTAGACGGACGTCTAGTAAGAAAATCAAAGAGATAGCGAATATCGCTATCTCTTTGGGATAGAAATATAGCGTAACCTGCTATATTACTTATCCATTTGCGCCTTTATCAAGTCACCAATGGTAGTTGGTGTTGGCGAGGAAGCTTCTGTCTCTTTCTCTTTCTGGATTTTTACTGTTTCTTTTTCGTCATAAGAATCAACAGCTTTTACAGATACTGCAATAGTGCGATTTTTACGATCAACGGCTGTGACTCTTACATTCACAGAATCACCTTCTTTAAGCACAGTAGTTGCATCTTCTACTTTATCTTTGCCCAATTCAGAGACTTTTAAAGTAGCTTCTACATCATCAGCCAAAGTAATAACAGCACCTTTGGCATCTACTGACTTAACAACACCAGAAACCAGAGCACCTTTATCATTAGTTTCAACATAACTGTGGAATGGATCATTCACCAGCTGTTTGATACCCAATGAAATACGCTCACGCTCAGGATCTACAGAAAGAATAACAGTTTCAATCACATCGCCTTTCTTGAAATTACGCACGGCTTCTTCGCCAGTTTCATTCCAGGAGATATCAGACAAATGCACAAGACCGTCAATGTTTCCATCAAGACCAATGAAAATACCAAAATCAGTAATTGATTTGATAGTGCCGCTGATTTTGTCACCTTTGGCAAATTTCTCTGCAAACTGTCCCCATGGATTAGGCTGGCATTGCTTGATGCCCAAAGAAATACGACGACGCTCTTCATCGATATCCAATACCATCACTTCTACTTCATCGCCTAATTGCACGATTTTTGAAGGATGAACATTTTTGTTGGTCCAATCCATTTCAGAAACGTGAACAAGACCTTCAACACCTTGCTCAAGTTCAGCAAAACAACCGTAATCAGTCAGGTTAGTTACGCGAGCCTTAGCACGAGTACCTTCTGGATAACGCGCTTTAACAGCCACCCATGGATCTTCACCCAATTGCTTGAGGCCCAACGATACACGATTACGCTCACGGTCAAATTTAAGGATACAAACGTCAATTTCATCGCCAACATTAACGATTTCACTTGGATGTTTAATGCGCTTCCATGACATATCGGTGATATGCAACAAACCATCAACACCACCCAAATCAACGAATGCACCGTAATCGGTAAGATTTTTAACGATACCTTTAACAGCTTGACCTTCTTGCAGGGTAGCAAGCAATTCATCACGTTCCTGGCTATTGGCGCTTTCTAAAACGGCACGACGGGAAACAACGACGTTGTTACGTTTTGCATCGAGCTTGATAACTTTAAATTCCAGTGTTTTGCCTTCAAGGTGCAATGTGTCACGAATTGGACGAACATCAACCAATGAACCCGGCAAGAATGCACGGATACCACAAACATCAACAGTGAAACCACCTTTAACTTTGCCACTGATAAGGCCTTCGATGGTGATTTGTGAGTCATGGGCTTTTTCAAGTTCTTTCCACGATTCAGCACGTTTTGCTTTCTCGCGTGACAATTTTGTTTCACCAAAACCGTCTTCGACAGTTTCCAGGGCAACCTGGACTTCATCGCCAACAGCAACTGTATAAGTGCCGTTATCGAGCATAAACTGGATTTTTGGGATAACACCTTCAGATTTCAAGCCGGCATGGACAGTTACCCAGTCATCGTCAACATCAACAACGATACCAGTAACAATAGAACCCGGTTTCATATCAAGGGTTAATAGACTTTCTTCAAATAGTTCAGCAAAGCTTTCGCTCATGGGGATTTACCTACGATGTGGACCAGTCTTGCGACTGTTTACCATACTTCCAGCAAGCATGGGTCTACTTATTAAAGGCCTGAGGTGACTCTAGCTGGTACTTCTTTGGCGAGTCAAAACAAACCACCTAGTTAACTAATTTACGCTTTTCAATAAGCTGTAATATAGCTTCAAACACTGCATCGATGCTCATATTGGTAGAATCAATAATGGTTGCATCATCAGCAGGCTTTAAGGGCGCTACAGCGCGATTCATGTCTCGATCATCGCGTGCCTGTATGTCCCCTAAAATCGCGGCGAGATTAACAGCTTCGCCAGCCTCTTGCAACTGTTTAAAACGCCGTGCGGCGCGCTCTTCAGCCGTTGCCGTGAGATAAATTTTCAATGGAGCATCATGAAATATAACAGTGCCCATATCCCGGCCATCGGCAATCAAGCCCGGAAGCTTGGCAAAAGCACGCTGTCTTTGCTTAAGTGCATCTCGCACAGCAGGAATTGCAGCTACTTTTGATGCTGCTGCACCACCCTGTTCCGTTCGTAACTCTTGAGTAACTTCCTTGCCATCAAGATAAGTTTCAAGTCCACCCTCGACAATCTTGAAATCTATATTCAATTTTTTGGCAATTTCTGAAACGCTGTCTTTATCTTCAAACGGGATATTAGCTTTTAGGCAAGCGAGACCACATAAACGATACATGGCACCGCTATCTAGAAAATACCAGCCGAGATGCTTGGCCAACGCCTGACTAATAGTGCCTTTTCCAGCTCCACTTGGCCCATCTATCGTTACTACTGGCACTGTATTAACCATAACAATTACTCGTGCATTTCCTTGATGTTGAATCCAACGGCATTGGCCAATTCAACAAAATTGGGGAATGATGTTGCAACGTTATCACAGCCTTTTATATGGATAGCTGTAGAACTTACCAGCGAAGCAACGGCAAAGGACATGGATATACGGTGATCATGATGGCTTTCCACCATCCCTCCATGAATAACACCTCCCTCTATAATAATGCCATCCTCGGTAGGTTCTGCTTTGATGCCTAAGGCATGCAAACCATCTGCCATTACCTGAATACGATCAGACTCTTTAACACGTAACTCTTCTGCTCCACGCAAAACAGTTTTACCCAAAGCGCAAGCAGCCGCAATAAATAACACCGGGAATTCATCAATTGCCAGAGGCACATCATCTAACGGTATATCAATACCTTTTAATTTTGCACCTCGCACACGAATATCAGCAACCGGCTCACCACCTACTTTACCTTCATTGAACAGCTCAATGTCACCGCCCATTAAACGTAAAATATTGATTACACCTATGCGCGTTGGATTAATCCCCACATGACGCAACACCAGATCAGAACCAGGTACAATGGATGCTGCCACCAAAAAGAATGCTGCTGATGAAATGTCTGCAGGCACATCAATGTCTGCCGCCAACAATTCACCACCACCCACTACTGCGCGCTCAGCACCATTGACTTCAACCTTATAACCAAAGGCCTCCAGCATTCGCTCGGTATGATCACGGGTAGGCGCAGGCTCAACCACTGATGTACGCCCTTTCGCATACAGACCCGCAAGCAATAAACAGGACTTTACCTGCGCGCTAGCCATAGGCAACTCATAATGAATCGCCTGCAACTGACCACATTGTTTTAGTGTTAGAGGAGGCGTCCCTCCGACTGCCGTCTGGATTTGCGCACCCATCAATGCCAATGGCTGAGTAACTCGACGCATTGGCCTTTTCGAAAGCGATTCATCCCCCATCAAGGTAACTTCAAAACCCTGACCCGCCAACAAACCACTTAATAAACGAATTGATGTGCCGGAATTACCCATATCGAGAGCAGATACCGGCTGCTTCAAACCATGCATGCCTACACCATGAACAGTCACTTTCCCATCCACTGGCCCTTCAATATTCACACCCATTGCCCGAAAAGCATTCAAGGTAGCCAAGGCATCCTGACCTTCCAAAAAACCGGATATATGTGTTACACCTTCAGCAATAGCGCCAAACATGATAGAACGATGGGAGATGGATTTATCACCTGGCACACGTATATCACCGGAAATAATTTTTCCACCATCACCGCTTGGGCGAGCTAAAAAATCTAACTGACTCATAAATCATCTTCTTTTTGTCGACTCTGCAATAAAGCAGAAAATTCATCTCTTGCAGCCTTGGCATTCTCAAACATAGTAATAATAGTTTTACTGTCATCGGCTTTCATTGCGCTTTCAAGCACATCAAGACTGGCACGAAATTTATCCATCACCTCAATAATGGCATCTTTATTTGATAACATAATATCATGCCACATGACCGGATGACTGGATGCTATGCGAGTAAAATCACGAAAGCCTCCCGCAGCAAAACGAAAGACATCAACATTCACATCAAGCTCGGACAATGTATGGACTAACGTAAAAGCCAATGCGTGAGGCAAATGACTGGTAGCAGCCAAAACCTTGTCGTGTTGTTCAACTGACATAATCTCGACACTGGCACCTACTGCTCGCCATAAATCCGTCACTAATTGCAAAACAGCGTCATCAGTGTTTTCATCAGGAGTAAGAATAACCATGTGATTGATATACAGATCTGCATTGGCAGCATCAATACCACTTTGCTCAGACCCGGCAATGGGGTGACCAGGAACAAACCATTCTGGAATAAAGCCAAATTCCTGTTTGAACACCGCAGCAATTTCACCTTTTACACTGGCGACATCAGTAACAATGGCCGATGGCTTCCTGTGATTTTTTATAATCCCGAGATAATCCTTAACGGTTAAGGTAGGCACAGCCAAAACAATCAAATCCGCATCTGCAACTGCTTGCGCAATATCCTCAACAACCACATCAATAATGCCCAACCTGACACCCTGCAGCAGGGTTTCTTTCCTGCGGCCATATCCCGCCACAGAACTCACTAACCCTCTCTGCTTCATAGCTTTAGCAAGGGAGCCGCCAATCAGGCCCACGCCAATAATCAGAACATTATCAACGAGAGGCTTCATTATTACAGAACCTGTTTCAGCGCTTGTAAAAAAACGGCATTTTCGGATTCAAGACCAATCGATACCCGTAAATGTTGTGGCATACCATAAGGAACAATGGGTCTTACAATGACACCTTTAATCAACAGTTTTTTATACACTGCCATGGCATCCTGCTGAGTATCAAAAGTAATAAAATTACCCTGGGAAGGAATGTAGGAGACATTCATAGATTCAAAACCCGCTTCGATTTGCTTGCGACCGGCATCATTAACGCGAATACTTTCTTCCAGATACTCCGTATCTTTCAATACTTCAACCGCAGCCAACTGGCCTAATGTATTGACATTAAATGGTTCACGCACACGATTGATAATATCGGCGATCTCAGGCGATGAAATGCTATAACCCACACGTAAACCTGCCAATCCATAAGCTTTTGAAAAAGTACGAGTAACAACGAGATTAGGGAATTCTTTTTGCAACACCAACCCATCAGCGTAATCATTATCATGGCTATATTCAGCATAAGCCTCATCTAACACAACGATAATATCTTCCCTGACCTTCAACATAAATGCATGCAAATCCTCATGTTCCAGCCAGGTGCCTGTCGGGTTATTTGGATTGGCGATAAATACAATACGAGTATCCGGCTGAATAGCTGCGAACATCGCATCAAGATCGTGACCCCAGTTTTTTGCATGAACCTGAATAGGCTTGGCACCCAGGTACTGAACCATGATGGGATAGACCACGAAGGCAAACTCGGAAAAAACCGCACTGACATTTTCGTTTAGAAAACATAAACCGATTAAATCCAGAACATCATTGGAGCCATTGCCCAACACGATTTGACTCGGATGAACAGCCAGTTTTTCAGCCAATGCCTGCTTTAACTCGAATGCAGCACCATCAGGATAACGTGTTAACGCATCCATATTTTCTATCAATACTTTTTTAACACGCGGGCTTAACCCCAAAGGATTTTCATTGCTGGCCAACTTCACCACATCGGTTAAACCCAATTCACGCTTAAGTTCGTCAATCGGCTTTCCTGGCTGATACGGTTGCAGTCCTTGAACGCCTGTTTTTGCCAAAGATAAAAAATCACAACTCATTATTTAACCTATCAGGATCACAAAGCAGCTTTAGGATATGAACCCAAAGGCTTCAACATGACAGCATTATCTTCGAGTTCAGTAAGGATTTTTTTGATTTTTTCATCTTCCTGATGACCTTCAAATTCCATAAAAAAAACATAAGCCCAATTTTCAGTACGTGATGGGCGCGTATCAATCCTGGTCAACATCACTTGTTCACGATGAAAAGGCTCTAACAATTTATATAAAGCGCCTGGCTTATTGCGGGTTGAAATAATAATGGATGTTTTATCATCACCACTTGGCGCAATTTTTTCTTTACCAATAATTAAAAATCGCGTGCTGTTTTTTGACAAATCCTGGATATTTTCAGCCAATAGCGACAAACCATAAAGATCAATTGCCATCTCTCCAGCCACTGCCGCGATAGTGGGATCTTCAGCTGCCATGCGTGCCGCCTTGGCATTACTGCTTACCGCCTCTCGTTCAACATTGGGCCAATGATTATCCAGCCAGGTGCGCGATTGCGCCAACGCTTGCTGATGGGCACAGATTTTTTTAATACCTTGAGCAACAGCCTTGGGACTTACCAATAAATGCAGATTGATTGGTAACTCTACTTCTCCGCAAATCTTTAAATCCGATTGCATAAAGTTATCCAGCGTATGATTCACCATACCTTCGGTAGAATTTTCGACAGGCACGATGCCATAAACAACATCACCGGATTGAACCTGTGCAAATACCTGATCAATGGAATCAACCGGCTTGGCAATCACCGCATGACCAAAGTGTTTGATTGCTGCAGAATGAGTAAAAGTCCCTTCCGGCCCTAGATATGCAACACTGAGCGGTTTCTCGAGAGCCAGACAAGCTGACATGATTTCACGAAAGATATGTGCCACTGCATTATCAGACAACGGCCCCTGATTACGCTCCTTAACCTGACGCAAAACCTGCGCCTCACGCTCAGGCCGATAAAATCTTACATCAGAGCCATCAGCATTTATCATTGAGCGTAATTTGACTTCAGCAACCTGCTTGGCAAGCAGAGCACGCTGGTTGAGCATAGTATGAATACTCATATCCAGCGCATCAATTTGCTTGCGCAGATCTTCCAGAGTTACCTTGTTATCCGACGTATTATCTGTCATAAAGTTTTGCACAACCCCTGAAGAAATCAGTACAAACTAACTATTGGCTTTAGCGAACTCTTTCATAAAGGCAATCAGGTCATCAATGGCTTGCTCTGATACCGCGTTATAAATACTCGCACGCATACCACCCACGCTTCTATGACCTTTCAGATTCATCAATCCAACCGCTTCTGCCTGTTTCAGGAATGGTTTATCCAATTCTTCTTTTGGCAAGGTAAAGGGTATATTCATTAAAGAACGCGATGCCACTTCAACAGGATTTTTATAAAAACCGCTATTATCAATATAGGAATACAGTTTCTCTGCCTTGCGACGATTGATCACTTCCATCGCAGCAATACCACCTTTCGCCTTCAACCACTTGAATACCAGACCCGCCAGATAAATAGCATAGGTGGGTGGCGTGTTATACATACTGTCGTTATCGGCAGCGGTTTTCCAATCCAGCATAGTTGGTGTAATCGGCAAAGATTTGCCCAGCAAGTCTTTACGCACGATAACAATGGTCAAACCCGCTGGACCAATATTCTTTTGCGCACCGGCATATATCACACCAAAATCATTCACATTGATAACACGTGAAAGGATGGTGGACGACATATCGGCAACAATGGGCACGTTCACTTTTGGCGTCCAGAAAAACTCCACACCACCGATCGTCTCGTTAGGCGTGTAATGCAAATACGCAGCATCTTTATTCAACTTCCAGGTACTGAAATCAGGAATAGTAGAAAAGTTGGTTGACTTTGCATCAGCCACAACATTCACATCACAGTAGCGCTTGGCTTCTTCAATTGCCTTGATCGACCATTGACCGGTATTGGCATAATCTGCGGTCTTTTTATCGCCCAATAAATTTAAAGGGATGGCCGCAAATTGCATGCTCGCTCCGCCTTGCAAAAACAGCACGGCATAATCATCAGAGATACCCAGCAATTCGCGCAAATCAGCTTCAGCTGCTTCTGCGATACCAACAATCTCTGAGCCACGGTGACTCATCTCCATGATTGACATACCCGTACCTTGCCAATCAATCATTTCTCTTTGAGCTTGCTCTAACACTTCTAAAGGAAGTGAAGCTGGACCTGCGCAAAAATTATGTACTCGTGCCATTCTTAAAACCCGCCTTATGTTAAAAATTAAAAACTATTCTGTTATTACTACTTCAGTCTCACCCGACTCATCGGATTCGTCCGAATCAGCTGGCTCTTCAATCCGCTCAACACCCACCAATGACTCACCCTCAGCCACTTTAATCAAACGTACACCCTGCGTATTTCTGCCCAAAATGGATATTTCTTTAGTGCGGGTACGAACCAGAGTACCTTGATCGCTGATCAGCATGATTTCATCGCCATCAAACACTTGTACAGCCCCCACCAACAAACCGTTTCGGTCGCTGCACTGCATGCCGATAACTCCCTGCCCACCACGACCTTTTTTCGGGAATTCATCAACTTCTGTACGTTTGCCGTAACCACGAACACTCACGGTCAACACTTTTCCGCCTTCCTGTGGAATAATTAAAGATATCAGCTTATGTTCCGATGACATTTTAATACCACGCATACCGCGAGAGGTTCTGCCCATCGAACGCACTGCAGTTTCAGCAAATCGTGTCACCTTGCCAGAATTGGATACCAGAATAATATCGTTAGAACCATTGGTCACTGCTGTACCAATCAACAAATCATCATCATCCAGTTCGATTGCCCGCAAACCGACATTACGCTGGCGCGAGAAGGCTTCTAATGGCGTTTTCTTGACCACACCCTTCTGGGTCGCCATAAACACGAATTTATCCGCTTCATATTCTTTAATCGCGAGGAAGGAAGTCATGCGCTCACCTTCTTCCAGAGGCAACAGGTTTATCATAGGTCGACCTCGAGCAGCACGCGATGCTACCGGAATCTGGTAAACCTTTAACCAATATACCTTGCCCTTATTAGTAAAACACAACAGGGTATCGTGAGTATTAGCAATCAACAAATGCTCGATGAAATCTTCATCTTTCACGGCTGTAGCCGATTTACCTTTACCACCACGGCGTTGCGCTTCGTAATCTTCAAGCGCCTGAGTCTTGGCATAACCACTGTGTGAAATGGTGACTACACGATCTTCAGGATTGATTAAATCTTCCATCGTCAAATCAAGTTGTGAAGACATAATCTCGGTACGGCGCGGATCATTGTATTCAGCCTTGATCGCTTCCAGCTCTTCACGAATAACCGCTAACAAACGCTCGGGATTAGCGAGGATTTCCAGATACTCGGCAATTTGCTGCAGCTTCTCTTGATATTCTTCGAGTAATTTATCATGCTCAAGCCCGGTCAATTTTTGCAAACGCATATCCAGGATATTTTGCACTTGCACTGGCGATAAAAAGTATTGCCCGTCACGGAAACCGTATTGGTCTTCAAGATCATCCGGACGGCAAGCTGCTTCACCGGCACGCGCCAGCATCGCCATAACGCCTGCAGTATCCCAACCGACAGAAAGCAGGTTATCGCGCGCTTCAGCTGTAGTTTGTGAAGCCTTGATCATCGCAATCATCGGATCAATATTGGCAATCGCTACCGCCAGGCCTTCTAACACATGACCTCTTTCACGCGCCTTGCGCAGCAAATAAACAGTACGACGCGTAACCACTTCACGGCGATGGCGCAAAAATGCCACCAGCAATTCTTTCAGGTTCAATATTTTCGGCTGCCCATCCACCAAAGCCACCACATTGATACCAAAAACACTTTGCAACTGGGTTTGGCTATACAGGTTATTTAAAACCACTTCGCCTTGTTCGCCACGTTTCAATTCAATAACGATACGCATACCGTCTTTGTCAGATTCATCGCGTAATTCCGAAATGCCTTCGATGAGTTTTTCTTTTACCAGCTCGGCAATTTTTTCAATCAATCGCGCCTTGTTCAACTGGTAAGGAATTTCAGTGATGATGATGGTTTCTTTATTAGCCTTGTCATCACGCTCGATATTGGCACGGGCACGCATATAGATACGGCCGCGGCCGGTACGATAGGCTTCAACTATTCCTGCCCTGCCATTGATAAAACCGGCAGTCGGGAAATCAGGGCCGGGAATATATTGCATCAATTCATCAATGGTAATTTCCGGATTATCCAGCAGTGCCAGACAACCGTTTAATACTTCACCGAGATTGTGTGGCGGAATGTTGGTGGCCATACCAACGGCAATACCGGAGGAACCATTAATCAATAAGGTAGGGATTTTTGTCGGCAGAACTGCTGGAATTTGCTCGGTGCCGTCATAGTTAGGCACATAATCGACCGTTTCCTTATCAAGGTCGGCCAGCATTTCGTGGGTAATCTTGCGCATACGGATTTCGGTATAACGCATGGCCGCCGGGTTATCGCCATCAACCGAACCGAAGTTACCCTGACCATCGACCAGCATATAGCGCATGGAAAACGGTTGTGCCAAACGGACGATCGCATCATAAACAGCAGTATCACCATGCGGATGGTATTTACCGATAACGTCACCGACAACACGTGCCGATTTTTTATACGCTTTATTCCAGTCGTTGCCCAACACTTCCATGGCAAACAAAACTCGACGATGCACGGGTTTTAATCCATCTCGTACATCGGGTAAAGCACGCCCGACAATTACGCTCATGGCATAATCGAGGTACGACTTTTTCATCTCATCTTCGATATTGACCAGCAGTACTTCTTTGGCTAAATCACTCATAAGCGGAATCGATTCCTTTTTATTGTTCGAGACTGTTTTATTCGGTTTTTATTCGGCTTTTATTTGATATCGAGCTGATATCGCCCCCATACGATCAACAGGGCAAAAATAAGCGCGAATCATAGCACAAAAAAGGCCCATAACTCTATCCAATATCGCCTAAACGCGATTAGCTTTATTTTGAGCGCGAATAAGCCCCGCTAGGAGTACAACCCAAGGAGTTATATACTGCGCTTTCAACGCAAAAGGGTGAACTATGCAAACAGTTGACACATTAATCCATGCCGGCTGGATCATAACCATTGATCAGCAATTCAGGGTGCTGGAAAATCACTCAATCGCCATTAAAAACGACAAAATCATCGCCATATTCCCTACCGATAGCATCCAGTTCAACGCCAAAGAAACTTTTGACCTCAAACACCATGTTGTGATGCCCGGATTAATCAATGCCCACACCCATGCCGCCATGAGTTTATTCCGTGGCCTGGCAGAAGATTTTCCCTTGATGACCTGGTTGCAGGAATATATCTGGCCCGCCGAACAAAGTTTTGTGGACGAATTTTTTGTTGCCGATGGCACCCAATTGGCGATAGCCGAAATGCTCCGTTCAGGTACCACCACTTTTAGTGATATGTACTTCTTTCCAGAAATAGCGGCAAAAATCGTCGAAAAATCAGGAATTCGCGCCCAACTTGCTTTCCCGATCTTTGACATACCCAGTAATTGGGGTGCTAATGCCGATGAATATCTCAACAAAGGTCTGGCAGTTGTCGAAAACTATAAAAAACACCCGTTAATACACATCGCATTTGGCCCGCATGCACCCTATACCATTGGTGATGAATCACTGGAAAAAATCCGTACGCAAGCTCACATACACCACTCCAACATTCAAATGCACCTCCATGAAACGCCCTTTGAAGTGAACAGTGCTGAACAGGAAAAAGGCGAACGCCCGATTTCACGCATGGCCAACCTGGGTTTGCTGAACAAGCATTTCCAGGCAGTGCATATGACTACCCTCAGCAACGATGACATACAAACCATAGCCAATGCTGGAGCACATATCATCCACTGCCCGGAATCGAACCTGAAACTGGCTTCCGGTTTCTGCCCGGTACAGCAATGCCTGAATGCTGGCATTAATGTCGCACTCGGCACCGACGGAGCTGCCAGCAATAATGATCTCGATATGTTCAGCGAAATACGCACCGCCGCAATGCTGGGTAAAGCGGTTGCCGGCGATACTACCGCCATCAATGCCCACGACGCACTGAAGATGGCCACTATTAATGGCGCCAGGGCTTTGGGCATTGATAAAATTACCGGCAGCCTTGAAGAAGGCAAAGCGGCTGATATTATCGCCATTGATTTTTCCGAACTGGAACAACAACCGATGTACAATCCGGTTTCCCATCTGGTGTATACCAATATATCCAGCAAGGTAACGCATTGCTGGGTAGCCGGGAAAATCCTGATGCGCAATCGCAAACTAACCACGCTGGATATTGAAGATTGCCGCAAAAAAGCCCATTACTGGCAAATGGAACTGACCGCCATAGCCAAACACAACGAGCCAAAATCATGAATTCCCAACACCACAACGAACACCACAATGTTGATCACGGCGAAATTGCCAAATTTGAAGCTCTTGCACATCGCTGGTGGGATCGCACCGGCGAAATGAAAGCACTGCACGATATCAACCCGCTACGTGCCAACTATATCGACCTGCACGCCAAAATCGCCGGTAAAACCCTGCTCGATGTAGGTTGCGGTGCAGGCATCCTGTCAGAAGCCATGTCACAGCGCGGCGCTGAAGTGACTGGCATTGATATGGGCATGGAACCCTTGAACATCGCCAAACTGCACTTACTGGAATCTGGCCTGGATATTGAATACCAGCAAAGCACTGCCGAAGGTTATGCATCACGATACCCTAACGGATTTGATGTTGTAACCTGCATGGAAATGCTTGAACATGTTCCTGATCCGGAATCCGTGATCAAATCCTGTGCGCAATTATGCAAACCCGGTGGCGATTTATTTTTCTCTACCATCAATCGCAATGCCAAATCCTATTTAATGGCAATCCTGGGTGCAGAATATGTATTAAACCTCGTACCCAAAGGCACACACAGCTATGAAAAACTGATTCGCCCATCAGAGCTATCGCACTGGATGCGCAATGCCAATCTGGTCCTCAATGATATTTGCGGGCTGGAATACAACCCCATCACTAAAAATTATCGTTTGAGCGATAATACCGACGTGAATTACATGATACATGTACAGAAACCTGGCAAATAATGTCAGCTCTTATGGATTACAGAGGCGCACTATTATTTGATCTCGACGGTACGCTGGTTGATACCTCGGCAGATTTCGTCGCTGTTGTTAATAGCATGCGTGCAGCTGATGGCATGCCTGCACTGCCTGAAGACGCTATTCGCAACACCGTATCTGATGGTGCACGTGCACTCATTGCCCTCGCCTACTCACTCAAGGAAGGGGATGCGCTGTTCGAGGAAAAACGCCAGCAATTGCTCAACCAATACGAAGATGAACTGGGCAAGCAAGCCAAACTGTTTGCCGGATTCGTGGATTTACTGGCAACACTGGAGCGCAACAATATCGCCTGGGGTATTGTCACCAACAAGCCTTCGCGCTTTACTGATCCCTTGCTGCAACGCCTGAATATCAAGCCTTCCAGGGGCGTAGCTATATGCCCTGATCATGTTACCCATACCAAGCCGCATCCAGAACCTTTACTGCTTGCCGCAAGCAGGCTAGGCCTAACACCGGCACAATGTATTTATGCCGGCGACCACCTGCGTGATATTGAATCCGGGCGTAATGCCGGCATGGCCACCATTGCCTGTGCTTATGGTTATATAAAACCCATAGAAAACATCAACGACTGGCAAGCGGATTTTATTGTTAACTCTGTCGCCGAACTCCATCAATTTGCCCAACAACATTTCAACCTGACCTGATTCCCATGCTTAATTACAACGCCCCGGAAAATCTCCTTAAAGACCGCATCATAATGGTAACCGGCAGCAGTGACGGCATTGGCCGGGCTGCCGCAAAAACCTTTGCCTCCCATGGTGCAACCGTTATATTGCATGGTCGTGATGTAAAAAAACTGGAAGAAGTTTATGACGAAATTGTCGCAGCAGGCGGTGCAGAACCGGTGATCTTTGCTCTGGATTTCAAAACAGCCACCTACGATGATTTCCTGGCATTAAAAAACAGCATCGAAGAAACCTTCGGCAAACTCGATGGCCTGCTGCACAACGCCAGCACACTGGGTCGGCTCAGCCCCATCAGCAGCACCATCACCAACGACTGGCAAAATGTCATGCAGGTGAATGTGAATGCTGCCTTTATGCTGACCAAAGCGCTATTACCACTGCTTGAAGCCTCTGCCGACGCATCGGTTATTTTCACCTCCTCCTCGGTAGGCAGAAAAGCGCGTGCCAATTGGGGGGCTTATGCCGCTTCCAAATTTGCCACCGAAGGCTTGATGCAAGTGCTGGCCGATGAAGTGGAAAACACCAGCAACATTCGCGTCAACAGCCTGAATCCAGGCGCTACCAATACGCAAATGCGGCGCATGGCCTATCCCGCCGAAGCAACACATAAAAACCCCGAGCCGAACGACATCATGCCGGTTTATCTTTATTTAATGGGGCCCGAAAGCCGGCATATCAGCGGCCAGGCACTTGATGCCCGGCCAGCAAAAACCGAACAATAAGACAAGTTGACATTACTATATAGTCAAGTAGAATTTACTAAATACACAATATCCGCTGGAGAATGCCATGTCTGAGAATGTAAAAATCGGCCCGAATGAACCGCGTAAACTGAAAGATGTCAGCCATTGGGATATCGAAACCGATGTGGCCATCGTCGGCTTTGGTGGCGCTGGTTCATGCGCAGCACTTGAAGCACATGATCATGGCGCAGAAGTCATCATCTTTGAAGTGGCCAGCGAAAGTGGTGGTTCCACCAAACTCTCCAGCGCAGAAATCTACATGGGTGGCAACGGCGGCACACCGCCCCAACGTGCCTGCGGTTTCGATGACAAAACCGAAGACATGATCACCTACCTCACCATGGCCGGCGGCCCGCAAGCCGATAAAGACAAGGTCAAAGTGTATTGCGAAAACAGCCTCGACCACTACAACTGGCTGGTCGACAAAGGTGCCAAATACAAAAACAGCTTCCACGAAGAACGCGCCATCATGGCGCTCACCGACGATTGCCTGCTCTATACCGGCAGTGAAAAAGCGTGGCCTTTCAAGGATCACGCCAAACCTTGCCCGCGCGGCCACAACCTTGAAGTGGTCGGTGATAACGGTGGCCCTTTCCTGATGAACGCCCTGACTGCACAAGTCGAAAAACGCGGCATTCGTGTGGAATATAACACTCGCGTACTGGCGCTGATCATTGACGACAACAACGAAGTGCACGGCTGTGTTGTGCGTATCGACATGAAAGAAGTCAACGTCAAGACTCGCAAGGGCGTCATCCTCTGTGCTGGCGGTTTTGTCATGAACGATGACATGCTGCAGAAATACGCACCACAACTGTTTCGAGCCACCTACAAAATCGGAAACCCCGGCGATACCGGTACCGGCATCCAGATGGGCATGAGCGCCGGCGGCACCGCCATCAACATGAGCGAAGGGTTTGTCAGCCTGCCTTTCTATCCACCTGCCGACATCACCAAAGGCATCATGGTCAATGGCCAGGGCCAACGCTTTATCAACGAAGATTGTTACCACGGCCGCGTTGGCTACCATGCCATGCAACAGCTGGGCGACCGCATTTATTTTATCCTGCACGCCTCTGACGATTTCAAACCACCGATGTTCCTGTTTGCCGATATGTGTGCCACCGGTGAAACCATCGACGAACTTGAAGGCGAACTGCAAGTACCTGCCGGCATGCTGAAACACACTATCCAGTATTACAACGAGCATGCCGCCAAAGGCGATGACCCTTTATTCCACAAAAACGCAGAATATCTCGAGCCGATCAAACCGCCCTATGTAGCACTCGATTGTACACCCGGTCGTGGCGCAATGATTCCCTACTTCACCCTCGGCGGCCTCGATACACTCCCCACAGGTGAAGTGTTAACGCCAGAAAGAAAACCGATCAAGGGATTATACGCAGCCGGCCGAACCGCTTGCGGCATACCGCGTACCGGTGCAGGTTATAGTTCAGGCTTGTCGGTGGGCGATGCCACTTTCTTTGGACGTATGGCGGGATTGCAAGTGGCCAAAGCACCATCGCGCTAACTGCAAAAATCCATCGTTGAAAATAAAAAAGGCGCTTTATGCGCCTTTTTTATTATGCAAATTCGGGATATCAGCGAATGGTGGGGATGTCATCCTCTGCTTCCAGTGACTCCATACTGAACTTGCTGGTTTCTGATTTTGCATCGGTCGAAAGTTTTATCTTTAGTCGTAAATTATTGGGGGCATCCGAATTTTTTATAGCTTCTTCCGCATCAATCTTGCCGGCCTTGTAAAGTTTCAACAACGCAGAATCGAAGGTTTGCATTCCGATACCTTCAGATTTTTCCATGATTTCCTTGATAGCATGCAATTCATTTCTGAGCAGCTTGTCCTGTATGGTGGCATTGCCTAACAATACTTCTACAGCGGCGATACGTTTGCCATCCACTGTTTTCACCAGTCGCTGTGAAACAAATGCACGCAAGTTCATTGCCAGATCCATCAGTAACTGTGGGCGGCGCTCTTCCGGAAAGAAATTGATAATACGGTCAATCGCCTGGTTAGAATTATTGGCGTGTAAGGTAGAAATCGCCAAGTGCCCGGTTTCTGCAAATGCCAGGGCGTGTTCCATGGTCGCGGTATCACGAATTTCACCAATGAGGATTACATCCGGTGCCTGCCGCAAGGTTTGTTTCAGGGCTGCCGCA
>CAZTZY010000049.1:0-5805 GCA_964617765.1 uncultured Spongiibacteraceae bacterium | reverse complement strand
CTGCCGCAAGGTTTGTTTCAGGGCTGCCGCATAACTGCGGGTATCAACCCCCACTTCGCGCTGGTTAATAATGCTTTTTTTGTGTTTATGCACATATTCAATCGGGTCTTCAATCGTGATGATATGACCACCCGTCGTGGTATTGCGGTGATCAATGAGCGAAGCCAGCGACGTTGATTTACCCGAACCGGTACCACCCACAAACAAAATCAGGCCACGCTTGGTATTGATCACTTCTTTCAGTATGGGCGGCAAACCCAGTTCATCAAAATTGGGAATTTCAGCCTTTATATTCCTCGCCACAATGGAAATTTCATTACGCTGGCGAAAAATATTGATACGAAAACGGCCAATTCCGTTAATGGATATTGCCAGATTCATTTCCAGCGTTTCTTCAAACTCAGTCACTTGCGCATGGTCCATAATGCTATAAGCGATTTCCTTGATTTCCCCAGATTGCAAAGGCTCTTTACCCAAGGGTTTGAGCGCGCCCTGAAATTTGGCACAAGGCGGAGCACCGGTGCTCAGGTATAAATCAGAACCATCATTTTTTGCTAATACTGCAAGATAGGAATTAAGGCGATCAGAAGACACAAATATTTACCTTTATTATTTTTATTAGTCGCTGCTAGGCGTTGAAATACATTATATGTAACAACAGCAGATTTCACAGTCTGAGATGATGAACTTTATGTCAGAATAGGTTTAACTGCATGAAGCAATGAAAAGAACCCCCTAAATACAAGGAAGGTTAATGAAAGAGGATTATCGCGCAAGATTTTTCAGGGAAAATATCAGGCAACTAATGAATAACTGTCATTTCGAACGAAGTGGGAATCTAACTGTTTGAATTCAAAAGATTCTTCACTGCGTTCAAAATAACAATAAGGATTGATTCAAGGCTTACCTAATAAACATCAAAAAAATTCGGGTCTATGTTTGCTTGCCAGTAATCACACGCTGCTTTCCTGAATTGTGTATCCATCACCGGAGCTACACTTTTTAATCGGATATAGTTACGCGCAGCACCATAAGGAGTCCATGCAGGAATACCTAAACTTTCTGCAGTAGCACTGGTAGGAACACCATTACGTGCAAAGTTTGTCCAATATTGCTGCATCATGTCTCGCGTAGGTATCTGAGGTGGTTTATTAGCATCGCCTAACACACTATTTGTACCGAAAACAAAAGGAATATCACTGGAATGGAAAACGCCCAGCCACGGCCCGAGCCCTTCATTGTAACTGGTGACAAACGAGGCAAGAAATGCATCGACCTGCTGTTGCAGTTCATAATAATACACAGTATGACCTTTCGCCTGAAAAGCATCAGCTGATCGTCTTCCGGGACAAGAAAAAATCTTGTCACCATCAAGATCCGCCAATGCGTTTATGGGTTTGGCATAATTCTCTACCGGATACAATGCACTCAAGCCGGCTGAATCACCCGGCACACCGGGTGCATCATAAGTATCAATCAGGTATTGGTAGTAAGACGGTGGATTTTGAACAGTCGGCACACTGAAAGCATGAAGTAATGTACCTTCATTCTGGTTATGACCCATGATAATCGGGATAGCAGGATTGCTATAAGTAATCATGCTGGCATGTGTAGTAGCACCCTTGATGAAATAGTTATCATTTACAGCGGTTAATGGCAATACTGGCGTAAACGATAAGGCATTACCATCGGGGTTGGCTGCTTCTACGCGAGCATAAAGCTCTTTACCGGTTAACCTGCGCATGCAATCAAGAGTAGGCGATCCAAATAAAATATCCGGTGGGCATCCAATAATATCTTCTGCAAAATCCTGACCTTGTGTATCAGATACCCCCTGGCTACGCGTTTGGAATTCACAGTTACCACTCTGGATAATGGCCTTGTGGAAATAACCTGAACTGTTCGACATCGGTGACGATAAATGTATACATGTAGAAATAGCCCCGGCAGATTCACCAAACAACGTGACGTTGTTCGGGTCACCTCCAAAAGAGGCAATGTTATTATGCACCCACTCTAACGCTTTCAATTGATCGAGATAGTTATAATTGCCGGAATGAGCGACACCTTCGTTAACAAATCCTTCATCCGTTAAATCCGGCAATGATAAAAATCCCATGATGCCCAGACGCGCATTTATCGTTACAACCATAACATCATGATAAACCGCCAAATTTGTACCTTCATATTGCACTTCACCACCCGAGCCAATATCACCGCTGCCACCATGAATATAGACCATGACAGGTAACGATGTGCGGTTTTTTGGGCGCCATATATTTAAATACAGGCAATCCTCAGAAGTATAAAAAACACCGGTAAAACCGACACCCTGTAAACAACCGGGTTTTTGAAAAAATGTATGATAAGACGCTGTACCATGCGAAGGACGGGTAACCGGTGGCCGCCAACGCAATTGACCAATGGGCGGCATGGCATAAGGTATGCCATAAAAGGTTTCATGATTGCCCCGATTAAAGCCGACATATTTGCCAGATGGCGACTGAACTATAGGTACATCAAGCTTCTCGATACAACCAGAGAGAAAAAATAACAATCCCAGCAATAGGCCTACTTTTGACATAACCGACTCCATTTTTATTCTTATTGTTTTCAACTTTCTACTTACTGCATTTATTGTCAAGGTATTTCACCTGAATCAACAAACACGCTATAAAAGCTTACCGCCTTTATTCCATTAAACTCTACAAGCACTTTGATGCTATAAGCGAAGATACAATAAGTGAATTCAATGTAGTATGGAAAAACCGCTACTGCAAAAAATTACCTCTTCTTCACACAAGAATAACTATAAGTTGGCTTATATATGGCTATACTCAAAGAAATTATAAAAATACAGGGTTTCGGCATGGTTGCACATCACAAGACTGATTTGTCCTACAAAATAAAACCGACCAATAATCACCTGGAACATATTCCTGGCAATGTCGGCTTGCCATGGGTTGGCAGAACATTTGAGATGGTGAAAGACTTTTATGGTTTGCTGGATGAGCACTACAAATTATATGGGCCGGTTTCGCGCTTAAAGGTGATTGGCCATACCACCCTGTTGTGTATGGGCCCGGATGTAAATCGCCAGATTTATCTGGATACCGATAAAAACTTCTCTGCAGAAATGGGTTATAACGACAATCTGGCTGAATTTTACGCTGGCGGTTTATTGATGCGAGATTTTGATGATCACAAGATGCATCGACGCCTGTTCCAGACCGCATTTAAAAATGAAACGATAAAACATTATATTGATGTGATGAACCCACTGATGGAGAAGAGCATTAAACAGTGGGGCAATGAACCGGATTTTCATTTTTTCCCTAACATTAAAACCACATTACTGGATATTGCTGCTGAAGTGTTTTTAGGCATTGATGATTTTAAAGGTGCTGAGGCCCAACGCATTTCCCAAACGTTTATTGATATTGCCGAAGGTATGATGGGCATTATCCGCTGGGATACTCCCCTGCTGCCTTTTATCAAGTGGCGTAAAGGTAAAGTAGGCAAACGCTATATGGAAGGCTATTTAAAAGCGCAAATAGCCGACAGGCGTGCCGGCAACAAGAACGATATTTTTTCGCTGTTTACCCGTGAAACTGATTCTGAAGGCAATTACTTCAGTGACCAGGATATTGCCGCACATATCAATTTTTTACTATTTGCCGCGCATGACACCACCACATCCAACCTTTCTTATATCATGCAACGACTGGGAGAAAACCCTGATATCCAGGAGCGCGCCCGCCAACAATCACTGGCGTTAGGAAAGGCACAGTTGAATTATGATGATCTGGTGAATATGACCGAGATCGATAATATTCACCATGAGGCCTTACGCATGAATCCTTCGGTAATGATGATGATGCGCCGAACCATTAATGATTGTGAAATCGCCGGTGTGAAAGTGCCTGCCAATACCGTGTTAAGCATACCGCCACAATATGGCCACATGATGCCTGAATACTGGGATAATCCGGAGAAATTTGATCCTGACCGTTTTTCACCCGAACGTGCCGAGCATAAACGTCATCCATTCCAGTTTATCGCCTTTGGTGGTGGTGCGCATAAATGCATCGGCATGCACTTTGCAGGCATGATTGTAAAAAGCTTTTTGCACCAGATGCTGTTGCACTATGAATGGACTGTACCGGCTGGTTATAACCCAGTGCAGCAATCGGTACCGATGCCCAAGCAGGCTGATGATTTACCGCTGATTCTCAAAAGGCGATAGCTGAATGAAATAGCCGACTGAGCCCGCAATAAAAAAGGGAGCTTTGCTCCCTTTTTCTTTAAATTGACTATTCAACCGGTTAATCGAATTAACAATAACCGACTTATAAAGTCTGGTAGATTTTTTCCAGCTGCTGATAAACTTGATCGGCAAAATCACTCTCTATCACCGTGGTATTATTCAACAGCTCACTCAAGTGTTCGTTATCTTCGCGACCATGCCACTGTTTGATATAGGTGCCTTCTTTATAGCCATGATCCTGCCTGAAAAAGTTGAGCACATTTTTACCGACATATTGTTTAAAAAGGCTTTCAAACGTCATATCACAGGCTACTAATAACGCCCAGAATTTTGCTACATCGAATGTATGTGTCGCCAATACGGATTCTGCCAGTTCTTCAGTGGCTTCAATCACGCCGATTTCTTCTGCATCGCCGGTTTCGAGTGCCAACAATATATCATCGGCAATGTCAGAAAATTCCTGGCCATCAATCAACATACTTAAACCAAAATGCCAGATATCGACCACTTCCAGTTGTACCTGCTGCATATCAGGCACTTGTTTTTTCCACCACTTATAGCCGTAGTGATCAACCAGTTCGCCACACTCAATCCAGATGGCGCGAAACCATGCAAAATCCTGCGCAACCCAATCGGGATGAACTTTCTTATTCATTTTATCCTGTAGCTGCAACATGATTTCCAGTTGTTTTTTCATGGTCTCTCCTAACGTTTCTTCTTGAGTATTTTGAAAATCATTTGCCATTACCTTGACACCTTCCATACTAAAAACGGCTTCCATTGGAAATGCCTGTGAAGGTGTGTAGGCGCCGGGCAACACTTTGTGAGCCAATAAGGCCTCTACTGCCATTAGCGATGCAATAACGGTGAATTGATAGCCGTCCGAGGTATGCATACACAGTGTCACTTTTTGTTCGCCATCAGTCACTTTGCCCCATACCTGCATAAAGCCGGCTTCCCTTTGTTGCTGCGAAGGGCCTTTTACATACTGCGTAATCAATTTCTTCAACCGGGTTTGCAGCCAGGCATTATCAAACCATTTTACCAAGGGGTTGATGCGCCGCATCCATTTCACCTGCCCTTCTTCGACCGCGGTATAAACCCGTATATTGGGAACATCGGTGCTGTAAAATGCGGTGCAAACATCACCCCAGGGAATAGTTGTGCAATAGCGTTGTTTATCGGCAAAGGTGATGGTTTTACTGTCATACGCCAAGGGCACTTGCTTCAGCTCACCTGCCTCACGCACCGTGCCTTTTTTGGCTAACATTTCCAGCATGGTTTTTGCAGTACCCGGGCTTACGCCACCATCTCCGGCAAAAGCCAGCTCCAGGTGCGTTGCTGTCGGTAATTTTTGTTTCAGGGCAAAGGCCAGGAAATCAGTAGGTACCACATCAAAACCCACACCACTCACCACAACACAGCCGGACTTTCTCGCTTGTTCGTGGGCTTGATAGCTGGCCTGTAACACATCAATTTCACCGGTAATATCCAGATAATGACACGGTTTTTCGAGACAGGCTGTGCGCATTGGCGAA
>CAZTZY010000048.1:0-23088 GCA_964617765.1 uncultured Spongiibacteraceae bacterium | reverse complement strand
GACCTGCCGATTATGAGTCGGATGCTCTAACCAACTGAGCTATGGGCCCTAAACGTAGAATCTGCCTATTAACCCAAGGTTAATGACAGGGTGCAAATTATATCGATCCGTTGCTTGTCTTTCCAGTGCTTCTTTTGTCTGTTTTCTAATGTGTTTTAAAGCAATAAAAAACCAGCTTTGTTGCCTCGGCTGGTTTTTATAGATCGAATGCTTTTAATGATCAGTTTATTCATCCATAAAGCTGCGCAGGCTGTCCGAACGTGTTGGGTGGCGTAATTTACGCAGGGCTTTTGCTTCAATTTGACGAATACGCTCACGAGTAACATCAAACTGTTTGCCAACTTCTTCCAGTGTGTGGTCGGTATTCATGTCAATACCAAAGCGCATACGCAATACCTTGGCCTCACGAGCAGTTAGGCCGCTAAGCACTTCTTTGGTAGCTTCACGAAGACTTTGGGCGGTGGCTGAATCAATGGGCAAGGTAATGCTGGCATCTTCAATAAAGTCACCTAAATGGGAATCTTCATCGTCGCCAATAGGCGTTTCCATGGAAATCGGTTCTTTGGCAATTTTAAGCACTTTGCGTACTTTATCTTCAGGCATTTCCATGCGTACGCCCAATTCTTCAGGTGTGGGCTCGCGTCCCATTTCTTGCAGCATTTGACGGGAAACCCGATTCAGTTTATTGATGGTTTCTATCATGTGTACTGGTATACGGATGGTGCGGGCCTGGTCTGCAATAGAGCGAGTGATGGCCTGACGAATCCACCATGTTGCATAGGTGGAGAATTTATAACCGCGACGATATTCAAATTTATCGACTGCTTTCATTAAGCCAATGTTGCCTTCCTGTATGAGATCGAGGAATTGCAGGCCACGATTTGTGTATTTTTTAGCAATAGAGATGACCAGGCGAAGATTGGCTTCAACCATTTCTTTTTTGGCGCGTCGAGCTCGTGCTTCTCCTATGGAGATGCGACGATTGATATCCTTGATGTCGCTAACAGTTAAACCGGTAGCTGCTTCCATAGCGATAAGTTTGCGTTGTGTACGCAGAATATCTTCACTAAATGTATTGAGAATATCGGCATGTTTCTTATTGGCTTTGATAAATCCAGCAAGCCATTTGTTGTTAGTTTCGTTGCCTATAAAACTATCAATAAAAGTTTTACGAGGTATTTTTGCATTTTTTACGACAATACCCATAATTTGCTTTTCATGAGAACGACAAGTTGATAAGGACTTGCGTACTTCTTCAAGAATGGGTTCGAATGTTTTCGGGGTTAATTTGAAAAACATAAAAAGGTCACCCAGTTTTTTCAGTTCTGTCTGGGCTTTTTTGTCGTAACGGCCGTATTTTTCAATAGCCTTGTCAGTTTTGATTAACTGTTTTTTTAGTGCAGAAAAACGCTCGGCTGCTTCTACAGGGTCTGGTCCGGTGGGGCCTGCTTCATCATCTTCACCTGGGACAGCATCTTCATCGTCATCATCGATGTCAGTATCCGCCACTATTTTTTCAACAGGTTCGCTAAAGCCTTGTGGTTTTGCCTCTTGAACAACGTCGGTAGGATCAAGGTAGCCAATCAATACATCTTCAAGTTTGAGTTCTTCAGTAGCCACTTTTTCATATTGGGCAACAATAGCCGCAACAGTGCCTGGATAAAATGCTACAGCATGTAATAAATCCCTGATGCCTTCTTCTATGCGTTTGGCGATAACTATTTCGCCTTCTCTGGTAAGAAGTTCAACAGTCCCCATTTCACGCATGTACATACGCACGGGGTCGGTAGTGCGGCCTAAGTCGCCTTCAACTGCTTGAAGGGCTGCTGCAGCTTCAGCTGCTGCGATTTCATCAGCGGCCGAGTCGCCTTCCTCCATTAAGACCTGGTCGGCATCAGGCGCTTCTTCAAATACCTGAATGCCCATGTCATTGATCATTTGAATAATGTCTTCAACCTGATCTGGCTCGGAAATATCCTGCGGTAAATGGTCATTAACCTCGGCATAGGTAAGGTAACCTTGTTCTTTACCACGCGCTATCAGTTGTTTGATTCTTGATTGTTGCTGCACTTTTTGAGGCATGAAGGTATCTGCTGATGGTTACAAATGAAAAAAATTAGCCGATTATTATAACATAGTCGGGTCTATTCGTTCTATAAAATACGCAAGGCTTAAGCTTAGACATAATTTTTAAAATAGTGTCCTTTTGTAGATTACTTTTTTTTAATAATTCGGCTGTAAATTTTTAACACTTTGAATTTATTAATATTTCTTTTGAAAAATGGACAAATAGATATCGCGTTCTTCGCCATCCATTTCATCAAAACGTATATTGGGGTTTTGTTTTAGCTTTTCAATGAGTACAGCGTGTTTTTCGCGTTGTTTGTTTTTGCTGATTTGTTCAATCGCCTCAAGATATTCTTTCCGCTGCTCTTCGGGGTTTTCGTTATTTACTTCAAGGGCTAATAATCGACTAATGGCTGATTTATGATGTGATTGCCAATATCCTATGATTTTTGCAGTATTCACTTCTTGTTTCTCGTTTATGTAAGTGAGTAATTCCTGTAGCAAAATCATATCCCCATCGATATTTTCCAGGTTATTCAGCAATTCTGTTGTTTTTTCTGTAGCTAGAGTGGGGTTTAAGACTAGCAAGGCAATGGCAGTGCGTGCCGGTGTTCGTTTTATTTTTCTTGAGTCATTGTTGAGCTTTTCGCGAGTTTTTGCTGGCTGACGAGTAAATGCGATATTGTCAGAGAAAATTGCTTCTTCGTCGGCTTTTAATGTTGATGCGCTCAGGTTTTTTATATCGTCGATAGGCAGGCCAGTTTTATCACTTAAGCTATGTAAGATAATTTCCTGGAGTGCGCCGGCAGGTAAAGTTTGAATGTGAGGCATGATATTGCTGATGAGTTTTGCCTTGTCATCCGCCCGACCTAGATCCAGTTGTTTTTCATGGATACTGAATAGGTACTCGGAAAGGGTTTGGCTTTTATCCATTTGCCATAAAAACTGGTCTTTGCCAATGTTGCGGATGAGGCTATCGGGATCTTCGCCTTCAGGCAAAAACAGGAATTTGGCTTGTCGCCCTGATTCCATTAAAGGTAAGACTGCTTCCAGGGCGCGAAATGCGGCTTTGCGTCCGGCTTCATCACCGTCAAAGCAAAAAATGACTTCAGAGCAGTGACGAAATACTTTTTCCATATGCGCACTACCTGCTGAAGTACCTAATGTGGCAACTGCATAGGTGATTCCATATTGTGCCAGTGCGACCACATCCATATACCCTTCAACCATTAATAGCCGCTCTAGATGCCGATTGGCCTGGCGTGCTTCATATAGACCATATAGTTCGAGTTGCTTGTGGAAAACAGCCGTTTCAGGCGAGTTCAGGTATTTCGGTTTTTCATCATTAAGTACGCGGCCGCCAAAAGCTATGGTACGCCCACGGTTATCACGAATGGGGAACATAAGGCGGTCCCGAAAGCGATCATAAGAGCCGCTTTGATCGTCTTTTTCAATAAGCATTCCAGCGTCGATGAGTTGTTGCATTTGTTCGGGTGTCTGGCCTAGCGTTTTTAACAGGTTATCCCAGCCAGGAGGAGCATACCCAATGCCAAAATGTTTGGTTATTTCCCCGCTTAATCCTCGTTGTTTCAGGTAATTTATAGCTTTTTCTTTTTGCGGGTGTTGAAGTAGCTGCAATTGATAATAATTGTTAGTCTGCTCAAGTAGATCATAAATAGAACGTTTAGTTTCTTGTTGTTGCCGGACGGTTGTTGAAATTTCCTCTCTTGGAACATCAACTCCTAAATGCCGTGCAAGATTTTCTATGCTTTCCACAAAACTGGTGCGGTCGTAATCCATTAAAAAACTGATGGCATTGCCGCCAGCGCCACAGCCAAAACAGTAGTAAAACTGTTTGTCGGGATTTACGCTGAATGAAGGGGTTTTTTCTTCGTGGAAAGGGCAACGAGCAGAATAGTTGCGGCCTGTCTTTTTTAATTTTACGCGCGAGTCAATAATCTCGACGATATCACTGCGTTCGAGTATGTCATCAATAAAAGTTTGGGGTATTTTGCCGGCCATGGGCAGTAGTATAGCTGAGATGGGTTTTTACGAAAGCGAGCGATGTTTATGCAAAACGTGATTTGATAGATTTACTGACTTCGGCAATATCTGCACGTCCTTGAACCTGAGATTTCAGGATTGCCATGACCTTGCCCATATCTTTCATTGAAGTTGCGCCAGATTCAGCTACCGCGGCATCAATCATGCTATTCAGTTCATCTTGGGTAAGCTGGGCGGGTAAGAAGCTTTGGATTACAAGAACTTCAGCGGCTTCTTTAGCGGCTAATTCTGGGCGATTTGCTGCTTCATATTGAGAAATGGAATCGCGGCGTTGCTTGAGCATTTTGTCGAGAATGATGAGCATACGCTCATCATCTACTTCGATGCGCTCATCAACTTCTACGCGCTTGATATCAGCCATAATCAAGCGAATAGTACCCAGACGTTCTTTTTCCTGAGCGCGCATGGCAGCTTTCATAGCATCGTGGATTTGTGCCTTGATAATGCTCATGCGTAGATTCCCAAGTATTAATTAATCGGGAGATTAATTAATAAAGACGTTGTAAACGACGTGAATCGCGAGAAACTTTTTTCTGATTGCGTTTAACTGCAGCTGCAGCTTTGCGTTTACGAACGGAAGTTGGTTTTTCGTAAAATTCGCGCGCGCGTACATCAGCCAAAATACCGGCTTTTTCACAGGAGCGTTTAAAACGGCGCAATGCGATATCAAATGGTTCGCTTTCTTTTAGTTTTACTGCAGGCATCTAAGAAACCTTTATTTGTTAAATGAATGATTTATCAGCCAAATTCCATGAAGCTGGTAAATTGGCATATTGGGGCGCGGATTTTAAACGCTTGGCCAACTAAATGCAAAATCTTTATTCATTGTTGATTATCTCACCTATAATGTGCCAACTTTTTAAATCGATAATTCTATGCGTGTACTTGGAATCGAGACCTCTTGCGATGAAACAGGGGTCGCAATATATGATGATCAGCTAGGCTTGATGGCAGAACGGTTATATAGCCAAATTCAATTGCATGCCGAGTTTGGCGGTGTGGTTCCAGAGCTGGCCTCGCGTGATCATGTGCAGAAATTACTGCCTCTTATTGATGAAGTTATGCAGGAAGCGCAGTGCGATTCAAGCATGATTGATGGCATAGCTTACACATCAGGTCCGGGATTGGTGGGGGCATTGATGGTGGGTGCCGCTACTGCGCAGTGTTTGGCCTATGTTTGGCAAAAGCCTTCAATCGGCATTCATCATATGGAGGGGCATTTGCTGGCCCCTATGCTGGAGGCAAACCCACCAAAATTCCCCTTGGTCGCATTATTGGTATCAGGAGGCCATACCCAGCTGATTTATGTCAAAGCCATTGGGGAATATGAATTGTTGGGCGAATCATTGGATGATGCTGCTGGTGAAGCATTTGATAAAGCCGCCAAAATGATGGGTTTGGCCTATCCTGGCGGTCCTTCTATAGCTAAATATGCTGAACAAGGTAATGATTCGCGTTTTGAATTTCCACGTCCAATGATAGCAAGGCCAGGCCTGGATTTTAGTTTTAGTGGATTAAAAACTTTTACTTTAAATACTATTGAGTCTTGCGGTGAAGAAATGTCATATAAAGATCGAGCAGATATAGCTGCCGGTTTCCAGTTAGCAGTCGTTGAAACTTTGACAGCAAAGTGCAGGCGGGCTCTTGAGCAAACACAGTGTAAAAATTTGTTAATTGCCGGTGGGGTCAGTGCTAATCAACGGTTAAGAGAACATTTGAATAGAATGGTAACCAAAGAAAATGCCGAGCTTTTTTATGCGCGCCCACATTTATGCACTGATAATGGCGCAATGATTGCTTATGCCGGATGCCAGCGTTTGAAAGCCGGGCAGAAGAGCAATCTGGAAATCATTGTACGCCCTCGATGGCCTCTGATGGAGTTGCCATCATTATTAAGGGCAGTTTGTTAATGGATATTATTTATATACGTGAATTAAAAGTGGAAGCATTAATTGGTGTATATGAATGGGAGCAAGTTGTGCGCCAAACACTTGTACTGGATCTTGATATGGCCGTGAATGTTTCCTGCCCTGCAGCTACAGATGATATTGCTCATGCGCTTGATTATAGTGCGGTATCGAGCAGAATAGTTGCATTTATTGAGGGAAGCCAGTTTAAGCTTATTGAAACGCTGGCAGAGCATTGCGCGACAATTATTCTGGATGAGTTTCAGTGTTCTTGGATGCGTCTAAGCATCAGTAAACCGGGTGCTATCGCTAACGCTAGAGATGTGGGTGTTATTATCGAGCGTGGAGAGAAGCTGCATGGCTAAAGTCTTTCTCGGTATCGGCAGTAATATTGAGCGGGAGAAGCATGTCAAAGCAGGTGTATTGGCTTTGCGCCAACATTTTACTATTGATGCTATATCTTCTGTTTATGAAAGTGCATCTGTCGGTTTTGAAGGAAATCCCTTTTATAATCTTGTGGTGGAAATTACCACCGACCTGGCTTTAGGGGAGTTGCAAGGGTTTTTAAGGAATGTGGAGCAAGCGAATGGGTGTTTGCGCAATAATGCGACTGATGGTTCGCGAACCCTCGATATTGATATCCTGCTTTATGATGACTTTGTGGGCGATATTGAGGGTGTAATATTGCCGCGCCCGGAGATTCTTGTGAATGCTTTTGTTTTATGGCCGATGGCCGAGATTGCCCCAATGCGTTTGCATCCTTGTAAACAAGAGAATTATAAAAATATATGGTCTGAATTTGATAAGTCGAAACAATTAATTCATATACTGGATTTTGGTGTTGCCGAGTATTTAAAGTTAGCAACTCTATGATTTTTAAAATAAACAAATATTCATATGTTCACAGAGAGCGTTGCTTGATTAGCCTCAAGCAGCTATATATCCTAGCTCCCCTTTATTGGCGAAAATGATGGTTATGAAGATACATTTTAAAATTTTATCGTTACTGGCTTTGAGTTTTTTGTTGGCTGCATGTGGTTCCATTTTCCAGTCAAAATCCATTATTGCGGAACCGACTGCCTGTGAATGTCCGGAATTTTCTGCGCCATTATCCGATACTGTGGTCATGATGAATCAAGTTAAACCCTGCCCTGTTGTTAAGCCAGTTATGAAATCATCGAAGACTACTGTCGCGTCAATGGAGACGCCAGTGGTGAAGAATATGGATCTGCTGACTGTAGGGGCGGTAGAGAAGGTTAAGGTGAATACGTTCAAGTTAACTTTTAAAGCTAAAATAGATTCAGGTGCGAAAATTTCTTCAATGAATGCACTGGATATGAAAAAGTTCGAAAGGGATGGAAAAAAATGGGTGCGTTTTGCCGTATTGCATCCTGAAACAGGAAAAAAAGTGTTTTACGAGTTACCGATAGTGCGGACTAAAGTCATTAAACAATTGAGTGGTAAATATCAAGAGCGCCCAGTTGTTTCATTAAGATTATCTATAGGTAATATCAAAAATGAACCAGTAGACGTTACTTTAAGTGATCGTACAGGTTATTTGTATCAGTTACTGATCGGTCGAAACTTTATGTATGATCGTATGCTTATTCAGGTTGGAAAAGTATTCATTGTCGAGTAATACGTAAGTTATATTTGTTGTGTTAGCCGTATAAATTACAGACCAGGTTGGAATAATAGATGTCAGCACGTGCGCAAGTATATTTTATAGGACTTTTAGCCATTTTTATCAGCATTGGTGCTGTGGTCTATAAAAGCCAGATGTTGGGCTTGCCCATTATGCCCGGCAATTATCAAACTGTCTGGACTATAGAGGCGAAAGTCGAGTTTCAAGCAGATGGTGTCCCTATTAAGGTATCGTTAGCGCTGCCCAAAACCCAGAGCAATATGGAAATACTCGAAGAATTTTTTAGCTCGTCAGGAGGGTATGGCCGCAGTGTTGAAAATGAAGAAGGTCATCAACGGGCAGTGTGGTCTAAAAGAGATGCGATGGGTAAGCAGTCACTCTATTATAAACTCAATGTCTATCAGGCCGATAAATCCATATTGCCTGTTAACCCACCTTTTACTATTACGCCACGAACACCGCAATGGAATGGCGCCTCTAGTCCAGCGTTGATTTCAGCCGTTGAATCACTTATACAAAATTGCTGGAAAATATCTGCAGATACAGAAACTTTTGCAGCACAATTATTGATTGCACTCAATGACAATAAAAATTCGGATGCACAATTAATTCGTGAGGCACTGTCTAATGTAAAAACTGTACAAATCGCATTAGATTTATTGGCCACTGCAGAAGTGCCAGCGCAAATAATAAGAGGGGTTAAACTGGATGAGGACCGTAGTCGGGTTTTAGCATCTGAATATATTGAAATTTATAACGGTAGTGTCTGGCAGCAATTTAATCCTGAAACCGGAAAAAAAGGTTTGCCAAAAGAGTTTTTGATTTGGCAGCGAGGCGATAAATCGCTATTGGATTTAGAGGGTGGTCGTGGCTCTAAAGTAACATTCTCGGTACTTTCCAATAATATTCCTGCCAGAGAAGTCGCTGTCAAAAAACTTGGTGAAGATGTAGCGATGTTGATCGATTACTCCATATATAGTTTGCCAATTGAACAGCAAAGTGTATTCAAGTCGATTCTGATGGTGCCGGTGGGTGCATTATTAGTGCTGTTTATGAGGGTTTTTGTTGGCTTGCGTACAGCCGGAACATTTATGCCTGTCCTTCTTGCATTGGCCTTTATCCAAACTAATCTGATTAGCGGAGTGGCAATATTCCTGTTGATTCTGGCGGTGGGTTTGTGGGTGCGTTCTTATTTGAGTGGTCTGGATTTGCTGTTAGTCGCCAGGCTCGCGGCTGCAGTTGTTATTGTCGTAATTCTGATGGCATTGATTAGTATCGTTAGCTACAAAATGGGTCTTGAGCAAGCGTTAAAAGTTACCTTCTTTCCTATGATTATTATTGCGTGGACAATCGAGCATATGTCGATTTTATGGGAAGATGGTGGTCCGAGGGAAGTTATTGTACAGACAGGTGGCAGTTTGTTTGTCGCGGTTTTATGTTATGCATTATTCACTAATATCTATGTAGAGCATTGGTTATTCAACTTCCCTGAGTTGTTGCTTGCTATTTTGGGAATGATAATTATGTTGGGTCATTATACAGGTTACAGATTGTCGGAGATTTCGCGTTTTCGGCATTTGAGGCTTAAATAATGTTTTTCTTCCGCGGTTTAAAAGAAACCGGTGTTTTGGGCATGAATAGCCGGAATATTGAATATATTTCCCGGTTTAATCCACGCCAACGTTTTTTTATTGTCGACAATAAACTGGAAACCAAGCATGCAGCTCAGCAGGTCGGTATTTCTGTGCCCAAGCTTATTGGTGTTATTGAAAATAACGGTGAACTAAGAAATCTTGAAAGTATCATTTCGCCATTAACGAAATTTGTTATTAAGCCAACACGAGGAAGTGGTGGTAAAGGTATTCTGGTTATTGGTGATCGTGATGATGCCGATTATATAAAGTCCAGCGGGCGCAAAATGACATTGTCTGAAGTCCATCATCATGTCAATAATATACTTAGTGGCCTCTACAGTCTTGGCGGAAAATCCGACAGTGCCATGATTGAAACCATGATTGAATATGACGATGTATTCAATGATTACACTTATGAAGGTGTTCCTGATTTACGGGTAATTGTATTTCGTGGTTTTCCCGTAATGGCAATGCTACGCTGCGCAACCCATGCTTCAGATGGCAGGGCTAACCTTCATCAAGGTGCCATTGGTGTAGGTATAGATTTATTAAATGGTAAATCCTTATTTGCGGTTCAAAGGAATAAGCCGGTTGAAATACATCCAGATACCGGTAAATCATTTTCAAACCTGGTTATTCCGCATTGGCAGCAAATTCTGGATTTGTCAGCAAGCTGTTATGAAATGACAGGTTTGGGTTACATCGGTTGTGATATTGTTATTGATAAATATCAGGGGCCAGTGATTCTCGAGTTAAATGCTCGTCCTGGTTTGAGTATACAAATGGCAAATGGCGCTGGATTAAAACCTCGCCTGGATTTGATTAATAAACTGGATGCAGAAGTAATGGCACTTAACCCAACCCAAAGGGTTCAGTATGTACAGAATCATTTGATTGCAGAGTGGTCCAGAGAAAAATCAGATTAAAGATTTTGTGGTTTGGCTGCGGTTTTTAATATCGGCAATAGCAGCAATACGTTTTTCTTCAATTAAATTGCCCAGATCTTTTCCAGTTAACCTTGTGGATTCAATATCCTTACTGCCAATTTTGTAAGCAGCGTCAAAACAAGCTTGCAAGTATTTCATTTGAGGATATGGCTGCTCCTCGAAGCCCAGTCGGCCACAGGCATCTGCGTAACAAGCTAAAAGAAAAGGCTCAAGTCTTTCCGGACGGCGATAAAGATCCAGGGACCTGAACATTTTTTGGATGGTGATGGGCCTGAGTTCAAATGCGCGATGGCAATTCAGGTGGTGCTCGCAAGCAAGCAAGCCTAACTCCAGGCAATGGTTAGGAATCTTGAGTCGTTGACAAAGCTGTTTTACTAAAGGCTTTCCGCGTGATTCGTGTTGTATGTGTCTAGGCCATTCAGATTGGGGTGTTATTCCCTTGCCTAAATCATGAACCAGCGCGGCAAAGCGTACGGTAATATCATTGCTCAGTCGGGCAGCTTGTTCTAACACCATCAGTATATGTTTTCCGGTGTCTATTTCCGGGTGGTATGTGGCTGTTTGCGGGATGCCAAACAGTACATCAATTTCAGGGAATAAAACTTTTAATGCACCGCATTTTTGCAAAATACTAAAGAATATGTGTGGCGACTGAGTGAGAAGTCCTTTTTCGGTTTCTTTCCAGACGCGCTCTGCTACCAGGTCAGACAACTCGCCAGAAGCACTCATGGATTGCATAAGCCTGAAAGTTTCATCAGCAATAGTAAATCCTAAATGATGGAAGCGCGCCGCAAAACGGGCAACACGTAAAACTCGCAAGGGATCTTCGTTAAAGGCGGGTGAGACATGGCGTAATATTTTGTTGTTGATATCTTCAATGCCGCCATAAGGATCAACAAACGTGCCATCGCTCTTTTTTGCAATAGCGTTAATCGTTAGATCGCGGCGTAATAAGTCTTCTTCAAGGGAAACGTGAGGATCGCTGATACATTCGAACCCGGTATAACCCTTGCCCATTTTTCTTTCCGTGCGGGCAAGGGCAAACTCTTCTTTGCTTTGAGGGTGAAGGAAGACCGGGAAATCCTTGCCAACTTGTTGGTAGGCAGCATCAATCATCATTTTAGCAGTCGCACCAACGACCACCCAATCACGTTCGTGAACAGGTAGGTTCAATAGTTCATCGCGAACAGCGCCGCCAACCAGATAAGTTTCCATTATGGCAGTGTAATCACAAAATTTATGAAACTCGAGTTTTTGTTGTTACTTGCCGGAACATTGGCAGGAGAACAGTTTTTCATCTTCCAGTCGAAGCAGTGTGAGAGAGCCTCCCCATACGCAACCGGTATCCAGCGCAAAGACATGAGGGGTATTGGCTTGTCCCAGCAGCGCAGCCCAATGGCCAAAAATAATATTGTCGTTAGCAGCGATACGCCCAGGAGTCTGGAACCATGGATAAGTGGAAGGTTTGGCATGCTCCGGACCTAACTTATTGCCAAGATCCAGACGACCATCCGCAAAACAAAAACGTATGCGGGTGAGGTAATTGGTGATGGTGCGCAAACGATCATAACCGGTCAGGTTGTCTTGCCAAAGATCAGGTTGATTGCCATACATATTACACAGAAAATTCGCGTAATCAGCACCGGTTAAAGCTTGTTCAACTTCCTGGGCAAATTGCAGGGTTTGTTGAATGGACCATTGTGGGGCAATACCGGCATGCACAAGGGTGTAGTTATTTTCATGATGGATTAACGGTTGATGGCGCAACCAGTCCAACAGAATTTTTGCGTCAGGCGCATCCAGAATTTCTTGCAATGTGTCAGAGCGTTTGAGTGAAGCATTGCCATAGACAACGGCCAGTAAATGCAAATCGTGATTGCCTAAGACGGTGACGCAGGCATCGCCCAAAGAATAAATATAACGAAGTGCAGCCAGTGAGTCTGGGCCTCGGTTGACGAGATCCCCAGTACACCACAGTTTGTCATGAGCAGGATTAAATGATACTTCTTCCAGCAGGCAAAGCAGGGGTTGTAGACATCCTTGCAGGTCGCCAACCACAAAAGTACTCATGGTTTAATGCAGTGTAACCGGATCGGCTAAAGTAAAAGCCGGAATAGGGGCTTGAAAAATGTCACCGCTATCACTAATGAATTCGTAATTGCCTTCCATGGTACCGACCGGGGTTTCCAGAATGGCACCTGAAGTGTACTGGAAAGATTGACCTTCGGTTAAACGGGGTTGCAGGCCAACAACGCCTTCGCCATGAACTTCCTGTACTTTTTCATTGGCATCGCAAATATGCCAGTAGCGGGTCAGTAATTTAATGGGTTCATTACTATTATTGGTAATTGTGATGGTATAGGAGAATACGAAACGTGACTCCATTGGTTGAGATTCCTGTTTCAGGAAGCTGGTTTGGACTTCAATTTCAATATCGGGAGTAAAGGCCATGATATGTTCATTTAAATGAGAGTAAGGATACTGTACTTCAATTTTGGCAAGCTAGGCAATCACTCATTGGCTGCCTGTTTGATCTTGTCAGTAGTGATGCCTAACAGTGAGATTTCATTACTGAGGTTTACATAATCCTCAATAGAAAGTTGTTCAGGCCGCACAGTGAGATCCTGAGTTAAATGTTCTAATTGTTCGGCGGAAAGAAACTGCTTCAAATTATTGCGCAGGGTTTTCCGGCGTTGTGAAAAACTGGTTCTTACGACGAATTCGAAAAGTTGGGTATCTTGTGCTTTCCAGGGTGAAGGTCGAGGAATAAGGCGGACAATGGCAGACATGACTTTTGGTGGGGGATTAAAAGCACCCGGTGGCACCTGAAACAGTTTGTCGATCTGGCAATAATATTGGGTAATAACACTGAGTCGCCCATAGGTTTTATTGCCGGGTAGTGCGGCAAGGCGATCAACCACTTCCAGTTGCAGCATAAAATGCATATCAGCGATTTTTTCCTGATAACTGATCAGGTGAAATAGCAGTGGAGTTGAAATGTTATAGGGTAAATTACCCACAATACGTAGAGGCTTATCCAGCATTAATTGTTGGAAATTAAATTTCAATGCATCGGCTTCATGAACTTCCAGGCCTTGTGCAGAAAAGGTTTCGCGTAAAAAAGGTACCAGATCCCGATCAAGCTCAATAGCCTGCAAATGATCCAGTTTATCCAGGAGTGGTTGAGTCAGTGCGCCCTGACCAGGACCAATCTCTACCATCATGTCCGTGGCTTTAGGGTTAATTGCCGCAACCAGTCGATGAATGATGTTTTTGTCATGTAAAAAATTCTGGCCAAAACGTTTACGGGCTTTATGTTCCATATCAGATTTTTTTCTCTGCCATTTCGATGGCTATTCTAACGGCAGTTTCAAGGCTGCCGCAGTCAATATTGCCTGTTCCTGCCAAATCCAGGGCAGTGCCATGATCAACAGAGGTGCGAATAATGGGTAGGCCTAATGTAATATTGGCAGCTTGGCCAAAACCCTGGAATTTTAGTACGGGTAAGCCCTGGTCATGGTACATCGCCAGAATCGCATCTGCGTGATCCAGATACTTTTTTGTGAAAAGGGTATCTGCAGGTAAGGGGCCCGACAAATGAAAACCCTGGGTTTTAAGTTTTTCAATAACCGGGGAAATGACATCAATTTCTTCTCGACCCAAATGGCCGCCTTCACCCGCATGAGGGTTAAGGCCACTGATCAGAATCCTGGGTGCACTTAAACCAAAATAACGTTTTAAATCCCTGTCAAGAATCCGGATAACCTCTTCTAGCAGAGGTGCTGTAATGGCATCTGCCACATCCCTCAAAGGCAGGTGTGTGGTGGCAAGCGCAACACGCAGCTTATTGGTAGCAAGCATCATTACTACTTTTTTAGTGCCAGTACTCTCTGCAAGATATTCTGTGTGACCACTGAAATGGATACCGGCATCATTGAGAATGGATTTTTGTACCGGCGCAGTAACAATCGCATCAAATAATCCACTCTGGCTGCCTTGAATGGCGATATCCAGCATCTCAATAATATAACCGGCATTGGCTATGTTGAGTTCACCGCTGATAACAGGTTTGGCGGTGTGAACTGCCAAAACTTTCAGGGTATTAATCGGGTTAATTGCGCGCGTTTTTTTAGCATCAAATGGGATAATCGATATTTTAATGCCAAGCTCATCTGCCCGCTTTTGTAAAAGTATTGGGCAACCGATAGTGATGACTTCACAATTCAGGTTTTTGGTCGCTAACAGTATAGATAAATCTGGACCGATGCCGGCGGGCTCCCCGGAAGTTAGCGCAATACGATGACAGAGCATATTATTTTTTTATCTCTATAAAAGCTTCTTCACGTATTGTAATTAACCACGCTTCCAGTTCATCAGCGAACTTACGCTCATAAATTGCCTGATAAGCCTGGTTTTTTTGATTTTCCAGAGTCATATCGTGATCACGTTCATCGATTTTTTGTAATATATGCCAGCCAAATTCAGTTTCAAAGGGTTGGCTAACTTCACCTGTTTTCAGATTTTGTAATGTTTGGGAAAAGGTTTCAACGAATTGTGAGGGGACGCTCCAGCCCAGATTACCGCCCTGCAATGCAGATCCCGGATCTTCAGAGTATTCCTTGGCTAATAAGGCAAAATCTTCGCCTTTGCCAATGCGCTGGTATAAATCGGCAATCACTTTTTTAACTTGTTCGTTGTCTCGAACTTCGGAAGGTTTAATCAGAATATGCCGAGAAGAAATTTGATGGACAATTTCAGAGCTGCCACCAGAAATATCATTAAGCATGACAAGATGCCAGCCTGCACCTGAGCGAACAGGTGGGGAAATATCACCTTTTCTCAAAGTTGTCAGGGTTTTGGCAAATAAGGACGGTAACGCGCTTTTTTCCAGCCAATCAAGTTGATTGCCGGTTATTGTATAACCTTCAATGGTTGTCCCTTTAAGGATATCATTAAAGGCATATTGTCCCTTGATGATGTTATTGCGAATATCGGTAACCGCTTTTTTGGCCTTTTGAATGTCATTGTCAGTAGTGCCTTCAGGTACTTCCAAAAGAATATGACTCATCAGATATTTTGAAGCGGTTAATTTTTGTCCTTCAGCAGATTGCAGGAAATTATCAACTTCTTTTTCGCTGATCTGGATTTTATGGCGAAGCCTGGATTGTTGTAATTGTTGAAGTGTTAGATCTTTCCTGATTTGTTCGCGCATATCTTCATAGCCAATACCTTCTTTTTCGAGTGCAGCACGAAATTGTTCTTCACTCATGTTTTTTCTTTCAGCGATCTTTTTCATGGTTTGGGCAAGCCGTTCATCAGTGATTTGCAAGCCCGCTTGTTCTGCCATTTGCAGTTGCAGGCTTTCTATAATCAGTCGGTCAAGCACCTGTTTGTATATGACATCTTCATTGGGAATGGGTTGGCCTTGTACAGAAAAATTTTCTTTTACAATTTCAATTTTTTTATCAATATCACTTTGTGTAATAACATCATTGGATACAGTAGCAACAACTGTATCAATAACCTGATAGGCAGCAGATGCGGGTGCGCTGAGGCAGTAGCATAATAGACTGATAAAACTGTATTTAGAGATCTGTTTCACTATATTTAAACCCTTGTATGCTTTCTTCAAGAAGATGAGTGATTGTGTTAGTTATTCCGCCTAAACCTTTCAGTTCAAATTGAATAAACCAACTGTAATTATAACTAATCGGTGCAGTGTCAGCTATGCGCGTATTATTATCAAAGGTATTACGTTCCCTTTGATAAGCCAGCATAACCCCGAAGCAACAGCCTTCATATTTAACGCCGGTAATGTCTTCAATCGTTTTTTTGTTGGTAACATCATAATTCCAGCGCATATAGGCATGCCAGTTTTTTACAACGGGTATATAAAACGAGAAATCAGTTTGATCAACATCATTCAGCGTAAGCCATGTTCCATTGCTGTTATACAATGGGTTGCGTTTGTAACGATATGCTATGTTGAAGATGCGCTCATTTTTATCTTTATAGTGATAACCGATGGATGTCTCTTCATGTTGGGAGCTATAGGGATCCCAAATCAGGCTGCCAGTAATACGTTGTTTGTCATCTATATACCAATTAGGTTCCAATGCAATATCAGAATTATTGCGATAATACCTGCGATCTATTTCGGCATTGATAATTTCTTTTTCTTTAATCGTCGCTGCGGAATCTAGTGGGCTAATGGCCTGAAGTTCTTTGTCGGTATTATAAACTGTCACAATGCGGTCTTGCTGGTAAAGAATCTGTCCAATACCCAACGAAAAAAGCTTGCTGCCATTAGATTGACTGATTAAAGCACTTTCGAGAGCCCAACTTACCTGATTGGCATCGCCTATCCTGTCGTAACTGCCAAAGCGGTTATCCCTGAACAACTGCGGATAACTAAAATTGGTTTCCGAGGTATCAAAGCTGGGCAAATAGGATTGATCGACATAATCTGCATAATAATAATAAATTCTTGGTGTGAGAGTTTGAAGTAGTTCATTCGAGCCAATAGTCAGTTCGCGTTCAAAAAATAATCGGCTATCAATATTGATACTTGGCACATCAATACTGTAATCGCCCTGATAAACTGTATCAGGCTGGATTACCTGTGAAGGATCGTTAGAATCATTTAAGCTGAATTCATTATGCTTGATGCGGAAAGTAGAAATAATTTCACCCGCCTGCCAGCGCATGGGCAGAGTTGCGCCGGGCTCAAGGTGAAGACGATGTGCCCTTATGCGTTGGTCATGATCGAAAAATGTATATTGGCCGAAAAAAACAGGGTTATACAAAAAGTTGTTTTGCTGATTACGATAGTAGACATCAAGGGTGGGTAGCCTGCTGTATTCATCTTGACGAATATCGTTAGTCAGGGGGTCGAGTTCGAGTGATTTATAATCAATAATTGTGCTGGAAGCTTTCCAGTCTTCATTGGCAAAACTGATGGTCGCGTAGCGGCGAATGTTCAGGGATTTCTGTATGTCAAAACCGGTAGTTCCCCAATCCCGAAAATAATTGATATCGCCGACAGTTTGATAATTTATTGCAGTAGACCAGTTGGCATTAAACCGGCCTTCTTCTTCAATAAATGCCATCCAGCGCTGGCGATCCAGGGAAGGATCATCCTTCACCCTTACATCCGCTACACGCTTGTCATTATCCAGATAGGTGCCACCAAACGTCCACTCACTGTATTTATGTTTGTAGCGCGTTTCAACACCGTGCAAGGTTCCATGCCCGCTTTGGTAATGTGGGATGTAAGTCAGGTCGGCCTGGGGAGCAAGATTAAAATAATAAGGTAATGCTAAATCAATACCGCCATTATCCCCACTGGAAATTGAGGGCCATAACAGTCCGGTCTTTCTGCGGTCATCAATGGGAAAATCCAGATAGGGTATATAGATAACCGGTACATCGGCAACCTCAAACCAGGCAGAGTACATTTTCCCCCAGCCTTCCTGATGATCCATTTCAATGCGCCTGGCTTCGAAAGACCACAATTCAGCTGCAGGAGGGCAAACAGTAAAACTGGCATCCTGCAAGGTTAAATAGCCCTGGTTTTCCTGGGCATCAATCGCTATTTTTCCTGCCTTGCCATGCGCTTGTTGTTCATGGAGGACATATTCTGTTTGAGTAAAGCTGCTGGTTTTATTGATGTTGTCAAATATGGCTTCTTCGGAGAGTAATAATAAACCCGGTTCGCGTAACTGTATGGTGCCCGTAACCTCGCTGTATTCTTTCTCTTCAGAATAGCGCATCAGGTCACAACGTAACCTGCGCATACCCTGGTAGAGTTCAACATCGCCACTTAATGTAGTGAAACCATCCTTGCCTTTTTCAACGACATCAGCGCTCATGCGCAACTCGGCCTCATCGGGTGCTTTATCTTTTTCAGGATTGAGGTTGTCAGGCGCCAGATAATAACCTCCACAATTGCCATCGGCCTCAGGGTCTACAACCCAGTCGAGGGTAGTGTTGGCGCTGAGAACGGCAGATTCCATGGCAGCATGATATTCATCAGCACTGGGTTGAGGGATATCTTCAGCAGCGGGTTGGTTTTTTTCAGCAGGCACAGGGCAAAGTGCATCTTCTGCTATCACGGCAGAAGATGCATATAAGGAACACATGACAACAATGAATTGAAACAGCTTTTGCATTAAAGTGTGCGCGTGATTTAATGAACGAAAAAATAACCAACAAATTCAACGCCAACTATATCATGGAGAGCGTGAAAAGCCTCTAACCGGCCGGGAATATGTGTCAATTGCGCATGAGACGGAATCGAGGGCTGGTGAAATGAGTGTTGGATATATGGTTACTAATAAAAACAAAGAGTTAGTGTGTAATTTTGGGCGATAGCGCCCGGCAAATCTACCAGACAAGAGACAGGCCAGGACAATGAGCGATATACATAATCTGCAGGAATGGGTAGCCAGTCAATTAGCGATAACAGTCGGCGAAATGCAGTGGCAGCCATTATCCGGTGATGCCAGTTTTCGGCGCTATTTCCGTTGTCTTGTTGGCAAGGATTCCTTCATGGTGGCGCTGGCACCGCCAGCAACTGAAAAAAACCATGAATTCGTCAATATTTCACATGTGCTGGAAACTGCGAATGTACTCGCATCCCGGGTTATTGCGGTGAATTACGAGCAAGGTTATATCTTGCAAAACGATTTTGGCGATGTGTTATTGCGCTCAATGTTGACCAATGACACCGTTGATTTCTGGTATGGCAAAGCCATGCAGCAACTTGAACAAATGCTGGTGATAACGCCGGAGTTACTGGCCCAATTACCTGCTTATGACACTAGCGCTCTTTTTCTCGAGCTTTCCTATTTCAAAACCTGGTTTTTGGAAGCCATGCTCGATTACACCTGCAGCGCTGAAGAAGAGGTGATGTTACAGCAGTTTTTTGATGACTTGATTGAAAGCGCATTGGCCCAGCCACAGGTTTTTGTGCACCGGGATTATCATTCCCGAAACATCATGATTACGGCAGATGACCAGCTGGCCGCCATCGATTTCCAGGATGCCGTATGCGGCCCGATTACCTATGACCTGGTTTCATTATTGCGTGATTGTTATGTGGTATGGCCTGCCAACCAGGTGCGTGGCTGGGTAAAACATTACTGGCAACAACTCTATGCCGGGCATATTGTTGATGTGCAGGAATCGGTATTCCAGCGCTGGTTTGATTTAATGGGCCTGCAACGCCATATCAAAGTGTTAGGTATATTTGCACGTTTGTCTATCAGGGATAACAAGCATGGTTATCTCAACGATTTGCCGACGGTAGTGAATTATGTGCGCAGTGCGGCTGCTGATGAATTTGTCGCGCAGGATTTTTTGGCCTGGTTTGATAAAAAAATCATGCCTCTCGTTAAGCAGCAAGCATGGAGCAAACAGCAGTGAAGGCGATGATCCTGGCGGCCGGTTTTGGCAAGCGCATGATGCCGCTTACCGCTACAACGCCCAAACCTTTATTGAAGGTGAATGGTAAACCGCTGATTGATTATCATATAGAGCGGTTGCGCGATGCCGGTGTAAAAGAGTTTGTGATTAATCATGCCCATCTCGGTGAACAGATAGAAAATTATTGCGGTGATGGTTCGCGTTATGGTGTGAGCATCCTGTATTCTCGCGAAACCGAACCCCTGGAAACTGCTGGTGGCATTGCCAAGGCATTGTCGCTGTTGGGAGAAGAGCCTTTTATCAGTGTGAATGGCGATATCTGGACGAATTATCCTTTTCATTTGTTGCTAAAACGCGGCTTGAAAAATGCCTTGGGGCATCTGGTGTTAGTGGATAACCCGGAATTTAAAACGCAGGGTGATTTTGCTTTACAGCCAGATCATTTTTTAGCGGTTTCCGGCGAGCCGAGTTTTACCTATAGCGGCATAGCCGTATTGTGTAAATCGCTGTTTGATCGCTACAGTATCCACGAAGGCCCGCTGGCGCCTCTATTACGTCTGGCAATGGCAGATAGACAGGTTACCGGCGAGTATTTTTCAGGAGCTTCCTGCCATTGGTACGATGTGGGTACACCGCAGCGCTTGGCAGAAGTCAGTGGAATGGTAGCAGGCATGGCAGCCAGGCCATAACAATATAATTCCTCAATAAAATAAGGGTTCATGCAATGAAAGATTTTTATATAGCCCCATCAATCCTGTCAGCTGATTTTGCGCGGTTGGGGGAAGAAGTTGATAAAGTGTTAGCTGCGGGTGCCGATATAGTGCATTTCGATGTGATGGATAATCATTATGTGCCCAACCTTACCATTGGCCCCATGGTCTGCGCGGCTTTGCGCAAATACGGCGTTACTGCTCCTATTGATGTACATTTAATGGTGTCGCCCGTTGATGACCTCATTGCACAGTTTGCTGATGCCGGAGCCACCTACATTACCTTTCATCCTGAAGCCTCACAACATGTAGACCGCTCCCTGCAGTTGATCAAAAAAGCCGGATGCAAGGCGGGCCTGGTATTTAATCCGGCGACCAGCCTTGAAGCTGCCAAATATGTGATGGATAAACTCGACATGATCCTGTTGATGTCGGTAAACCCGGGTTTTGGCGGGCAATCGTTTATACCGGCCACCTTGAACAAACTGAAAGAAGCACGGGCATTGATCGATAACAGCGGCTTTGATATCCGGTTAGAAATTGATGGCGGCGTCAAGGTAGATAATATCGCCGAAATAGCCGCAGCAGGTGCCGATACCTTTGTCGCAGGTTCCGCCATTTTCAGCGTGCCCGATTACAAATCGGTGATTGATAAAATGCGCAAGGAACTGGCTGCGGTGAAATGAAATATGGCCATTACTGATCCAGCGTTGCCAGCTTACGAATTCATGGGAAAACTCAAGGCTTTGCCTTTTGTTGAGGCCATTTATCTGTATGGTTCCCGTGCACGAGGCACACATCGTCCTCGTTCAGATATTGATATAGCGATTCTATGCCCCACAGCCAGCACATCAGAATGGCATCAGGTTAACGATATTATAGAAAATGCAGATACCTTGTTAGAAATCGATTGTTTGCGGCTCGATAAGGAGCCTGCAGAAAGCCGGTTACGCCAACAGATAGAACAGGATAAAAAGGTGATATATGAGCGAAATCACATTGTATGATGCCAATGCCAATGATGCATTGCGCGAGTTGGGTAATGCATTGAACAGGCTGGATGAAGCCCTGCAACGAGATGCCAGAGCAGATTCCCTGGTGCTAGATGCCACCATCCAGCGCTTTGAATTCTGTGTTGAATTGATGTGGAAAACATTAAAAAAATTGTTGGAAGCTGAAGGTAAGGAAGCAAAAACTCCCAGGCAGGCCTTGCAAAGCGCCTATAGCGCAGAATGGATTGACGATGAAAGTCAATGGCTGGATATGCTGAAAGACAGGAATTTGTCATCACACACCTACAGGGAAAAGTTAGCCCTGGAAATTTATTCGCGTGTTGGTGGGCATGCATCAGCTATGCGCAAGTTGTATGAATATTTATTACAACAATACGGTTCGCCTGCCTAGGATGCCGCCATTACCCAAAGCCTTCTTTTTCGATCTCGATGGAACGTTAGTCGATAGCGTGCCTGATCTTGCCCATGCTGTTGGCGCCATGTTGCAGGAACAGGGTTATACAGCCGCGGGTGAAGAACGAGTGCGCTTATGGGTGGGCAATGGCGCACGCAAACTGGTGTTGCGCGCCCTGGCCAATGCACGGCAATGTGCAGAAGAGGCTATCGAAAAGCAACAATGGGATGCCGGCCATCAGCAATTCCTGAAGCATTATGCGCAGTGCCACTCGCGCCATACCCGTATCTACCCGCACGTAAAAGAAACCCTGCAACACTTGCAGGATAATAAGGTGCGCATGGCGGTGATCACTAACAAGCCGCAACAGTTTATCCCGGAGTTGCTGGCCAGTTTGGGCCTGGCGCCTTTTTTTGAATGTGTGGTTTGTGGTGATACCTTGCCACAACAAAAGCCCGATCCTGCGCCCCTTTACTATGCCTTGCAGCAAATGCAGGTTGGTATCAATGAATGCATTATGGTGGGTGATTCCCGTAACGATATAGAAGCAGCCAATGCTGCCGGCATGCGCTCGGTGTGTGTCAGTTATGGCTACAATCATGGCGAGGATTCACGGCTGTTGCCGGCCACATGGCATATTAATTCGTTTGCAAAGCTTTTGGGGAAGTTGCTTATGCCCTGACTGATGCTAGTATTCAGGGGATTTTCAAAAGGAAGCCCATTTAAAAAAATTGGTAATAATAAATGCAGAAATTTAAAAAATTTTTAGTTAAAAAATTGCGAGTTCCATTTTTCTTTTTAGTTATATCGATATTTGGACAATATGCCAATGACCTTTATAAAGTGGGTGGTAATTACAATCAGGAGCTTGATTTTATATTAACATTTATGGTCATGTTCTCATTTGTGTTAGTTGGAATTACTTTAAATAAGTATTATAGATGTTCATATTGTAATTATAACCTCTGCACTTCAGGTCATGGGATTTCGCTTCATAATCAGTGTCCTCATTGCGGCAAAGAGTTTAAATAATTATTACATTGATGGACACTCTCGCACTGTTGACGACCCACAAATTGCCCAAAGGTGAAAGATTGCAAGAATGAGGCTGAATGGTTTATTTTCGTTGTGTTGTAGAGGTGAGCGGGTGTAAATGTTGATTCAGTAAATTGTTAACTGGGTGTAGTCGTTTGAGGGTTTGATTCTGATAAAAATATACCAATAAATTTAATGGGCGGATTCAACCGCGAAGTGCATAACTCAACACGGATAGTAAAAGGG